>JAGOCU010000380.1 GCA_017998555.1 Thermoflexales bacterium | reverse complement strand
CGTCATTCTTGTTGATTGAAAGGACAACACGATGGCGGTAAAGAAGAAAGACTCCGCCCGTCTGGCGAAGCGACTTGGGGGCAACCTATCGGAGCGGCGCAAACAGTTGGGATGGACACAGGAAATGCTTGCGGAGCGGGTTGGCGTAGATGCCGAAACCATCTCGCGCATCGAGCGCGGCGCGCATTTGCCGTCGCTGCCGACGCTGAACAGGCTTGCGGTGGCGCTCCAATGTTCTGCTGGCGACCTGTTTTCGACGGAAGTGCCCGAAGTGGCCAGCGAAGCGGCGACCTTCGGCGCATGGATTTCCGAACTGGGGACTGACGATCGGGCATTCGTCATGACGGTCGTGCGGAACTGCTGTGAGTACCTGGGCAAGCGCTCGAAATAGCCAATGTTCCCACCCACAGGGGGAGCAGGGGCCGCACGGCCCCGAAATATCTTGCGTGAATCCTCCAGGCGCCCTCGCCAAGTGGGGCTGCCAGTCGGAAAGCAGGACGCCTGATAAGAGGCGGGCACAAGTCATGGCCCTCTCTGCCAACGCGGGCTTGAGCCGGATCGGCTTCATCCGCGATCCGGCGCTTGGGCGGCAACCTTGAGGACGGCGTGCGGGAATGGGTTCGCGACCGGTGCCATCTCCAATCGCTGGCGTATGCGGCCCCTTTCGGCTGGCGCGTCCCGAGGCGTCTTGCGTCGGCCCACGGACCTCAATATCGTATCGACAGGTGCCACGTCAGGCTGACCTGACGCCGTGGGCACCTTCACCGCACTCGTGGCGGCGTCGCAGTCGATACCTGCCTATTGCCCGACGATCCGCTGTCGCGCGTGCTGCGCGGCGTATTTGCGGATCGGCTGATCTTTCCCGACCCGGACGCCCTTGGCCGTCATGCGGTGGGAGTCACTTTCTTGCTCATCCTTCCATACCGCGCGACCGGGGCGCCCGCGGTATGCCGTCGAGTTCTGCGTTCCCTATCAGCCTGCGCCATCCTGACCTAGCGCGGCCGCAACAGAGCAGGTCATGTCCTTTACCGGCACCCGCCGTGACGAGGTCCGATCATGCCCAACATCCGTTCCAGTACCGCTGCGAAGGTGGCGGCTTCCAGCGCTTTTTCGACTACGCCTGCCGCTCCGGTTTCGACCTTGACGTTGCCCGAGACCGGCTTCCTGCGCCAGCCCCAGGTGCTGGCCTTCGTTCCCATCTCCAAATCGACGCTCTGGCGGCGCATCCAGGCGCGCACCTTTCCGGAGCCGGTCAAGCTTTCGGAGCGGGTGACCGTCTGGCGCGCGGAAGACATCCGCCGCTGGATCGCGCAGCAAGGCCAGCCCGGGTGACGGGCTGGGCAATGAGTGGGGACCGGTTCGGCTCGGAACGGCGGCGTCGTTCGCGTATCGACCGGGTTGGCGCCGACCCGCCACATGCGTCGCGCGTGCGCTCATCGGTCCGGCCGGCTAGTTCTTCAGCGGCGGCGGCGCGCTCGGCCTGATGACGAAATCCCGCGCCTTTCCCGGCGTTTTCGCCTGGCGAAAGGTGCGTCAGCGCTCGAACATTCGGGCTGATGACGATCGAGAGATGATGGGAGAAGCAAATCATGCAAAACAGCGAGGAGATCAGCAAGCACCACGAGAACGCATTGCAATCGGTTGAGATGCTCCGTGCCGTCATTGGCGGCGAGACCTACGAGGCGGTGGCCATGCGCTTTGGCGTGTCGCGCACGGCGGTCGAGCGGCGCATCAAGTCCGTCGCGGTCCAACTCACTCAGGTGGTGGGCGTCGATGGACTAAAGGAAGAAGGTGCGGCTTTCGTGCGGCGTCTGCGCCTGCATCGGAACGCCATCCTGGTCGCGCTGGAAGGGTTCGAGCCCGCGCCGCCGGTCGGCGCCCGTCCGGCGCGGGTGTTGTCGGCGCCGGAGGTGGCCCAGGGCGCGGTGCGCATCAAGGGCCGCACCAGCCGCACCTGGCATGATCTGGCCCTGTACTACATGCTGTTCGCCACGGGTCTGCGCCCACTCGAGATCGCGCGGATCGAGGTGCGCGACTACCTGCATGCCGACGGCAGCGTGTGCCGGGAATCGGAGCTGCGCGCCGACGCAGCGATCAACGGCAAACTCCGGCCGCTGTACTTCAGCAGCAGCCGCCTCGACGATGCGCTGGCCGCCTATTTCCGCGAGCGTCTCGCCGGCGGGCATGGCCTGGGTGGACCGGACGTCTACCGCGGCTTGGACCCGGGTAGCCGGCTGTTCCTTTCCCCGAGCGGTGAGGCCTATAAGATCACGCCCAACAATGGCGAGCCGGGGCAGAACCGCTACGTCTGCCGGGCGCTGCTGGAGATCTACCGGAAACTGTTCCGCTACGCCGAACTCAAGGGATTGAGCGCCCAGTCGGCGCGCCTCACCGTGATATCGCGGATGTATGAGCGCGGGGCCGACGAGGATCAGGTGGGCGCGATCCTGGGCGTCGGTGAGCGGAGCGCGGTGCGGGAGTTGCTGCCCCGGCCCAAGCCGACGCTGGCGGAACTGCTCGATGAGTTGATTTGAGCTCGCCATGGACTCCCAACGCTTCGCCATCAAGGGCCGCGTGATCGCCGCCGAGGATCCGCAACTGCAGGATGCGCTCGCCCACGTCTACGAGACACCCGAGCGGCCGCGCTGCCTGTGCGTGCCGGGCGGCGTGGAGATGTACGTGGCGCGGCATCGCCAGTTCGTGGTCAAGCGCATGCCGGACAGCGGCAGCGCCCATCATCCGGGCTGTCCCTCCTACGAGCCGGAGGTCCAGCAATCGGGGCTGGGCGAACTGGTCGGCGAAGCGGTGCTGGAGTCGGAACCGGGGCGGGTCGAATTGCGGGTGGATTTCCCCTGGATGCGGGTAATCGGGCGCGGCGTGCCGCGCGGCGAACCCCAGGAGGTGGCGGAGATCGGCGTGCCGAGGAGGCAGATGACGTTGCGGGCCTTGATGCACTTCCTGTTCGAGCGCGCGGGCTTCAACCGCTGGAGCCCGGCGATGGCGGGCAAGCGCAACCAGGGCGTGCTGCGCAAGTATCTACTAGAGGCTGCCGA
>JAGOCU010000379.1 GCA_017998555.1 Thermoflexales bacterium | reverse complement strand
ATCGGTGGCGCGCTATTCCGCTTTGTCAGCCCAACCGCCACCCTGCTGTTCCAGGGTTTGCTGATGGCGGCGCTCCTGCCGTTCGCGGTCAAAACGCTGCGCGGCGAAGAGAAGGTGGCGCCCCCGGCCGCCTGACCGCACCCGGGCACAGTCTGTCCTTTCAAAAGCGATGGTCCCCGGCGCTGCCGGGGACCATCGCTTTTGGATTCACGGTTGCCTGAGGAAGGCGACGGCCGCCCACATACAATGCCCGCATGGTCGACTACATCATCATCGGGGCGGGCTCAGCCGGTTGTGTGCTCGCAAACCGGTTGAGCGCCGACCCGGGCCTGCAAATCCTCGTGCTCGAGGCTGGACCGTCAGATCAGGCGCTCGAGGTGAAGATCCCGGCCGCGTTCTCAAAGCTGTTCAAGACACCCCGCGACTGGGCGCTCGAGACCGAAGCGGATCCACGCTGCGACGGGCGCCGCCATTTCTGGCCGCAGGGCAAAATGCTTGGCGGCAGCAGCTCGATCAACGCGATGATCTACATGCGCGGGAACAGGCGCGACTACGACCGTTGGGCGGCGTTGGGAAACCGCGGCTGGGCCTACGCCGATCTGCTGCCTTTCTTCAAGCGGGCCGAGAATCAGCACCGCGGCGCCGACGCCTTTCATGGCGTTGGCGGGCCGCTGGATGTCGCCGATCAGATTGAGCCCAACCCGCTCTCGCGCGCTTTTGTGGCGGCGATGCAAGCGCTCGGGTATCCCGAGAATCACGACTTCAACGCCCACGAGCAGGACGGTGCCGGCTTGTTTCAGGTCACCCAACGACGCGGCCGGCGGGCCAGCGCCGCCAGCGCCTATCTCAAGCCGGCGATGCGGCGGTCGAATCTGCGGGTGAGGACCGGCGCGCGGGTCAACCGCATCGTCATCACGGGCGGGCGAGCCACGGGGGTCGTTGTCGATCGGGGCGCGCGCGAAGAAATCATCGAAGCCCGCCGCGGGGTCATCGTCTCGGCGGGCGCCCTGCATTCGCCTGGCCTGTTGCTCCGGTCCGGAGTCGGGCCCGGGGCCGACCTCCGCGCGCTGAAGATCGATCCCATCGTCGACGCGCCCGAGGTCGGGCGAAACCTGCAGGATCACATCATCGCCGGGGTGAGTTTCGCCTGCACGAAACCTGTCTCGCTCGACCGGGCCGAAACCGTCGGCAACTTGATGCGCTTCATCTTCCGCGGCGCAGGTCCGCTCACTTCGAACATCGCGGAGGCCGGCGCCTTTATTCGCACCCGGCCCGGGCTCGAACAGCCGGATATTCAATATCACTTCGCTCCGGCGTTCTTCATCGATCATGGTTTCGCCAACCCGAAGGGCCGTTTTGGCTTCAGCATCGGCGCGACCTTGATTCGGCCGCGTTCGCGCGGCGCGGTCACCCTGCGCTCGGCGCTCGCCGGCGCGCCGCCTCGGATGGAAGCCGGTTACTTCGCCGACCCAATCGACCTTGAGACCTTGCGCGAGGGCGTCCGCATCGCCCGCCAGTCCGGTCTGGCCCGCCCATTCGATCCGTATCGCGGCCCGGAGTATCTTCCCGGCGAAGGCATCGTCAGTGACGTGGCCCTGGACGCCCACATCCGCGCCACCTGTCAAACGCTCTATCACCAGGCCGGCACCTGCCGCATGGGCGCCGATGCCGGCGCGGTCGTCGACCCCGCCTTGCGCGTCAACGGGGTCGCCGGGCTGCGGGTCGTCGACGCCTCGATCATGCCCGTGCTCGTGGCCGGCAACACGAATGCGCCGGTCATCGCCATTGCCGAGAAGGCAGCGGAGCTCATTGCCGGCGAGCATTGACCGCGCGGAGCGCCGGGTCGTGGTCTGGCGCGTCACCAGCGTCTGCGACCTCGACTGCGGCTTTTGCGGGTTCGCCCGCGGCGCCGGCGGGCGGCGGGCCCATGCGGACACCGAACAGGTCCTCGCCATCGGCGCGGCCCTGGGCGGGGACGTCGCGGCCAGCGGGCGCGAAACGCTGGTGAGCTGGCTGGGCGGCGAGCCGTTGCTCTGGCCGGGGCTGGTCCCCATCTCGCGGCGCTTTCGGGAGGACTTCGGACTGCGCCTGTCGATGACGACCAATGCCGGGCGGATCGGCACGCCTGGCCTGGCCGAGTTCGTGGCCGAGTATTTCGACGAAGTCACGTTCAGCCTCGATTCAGACGATCCCGGACAGCACGACCGGATGCGAGGCGGGCCGGGCAACGGGCAAGCCGTCAGAGACGGCATTCAATCGCTGGTCAAGCTCCGCGCTGGCGGCCCATGCCCAACGCTTCGAATCAATACCATTCTGATGCGCGACACCATTGACCGCTTCGACAGCCTATGCGAATTAGCCGCCGGCTGGGGCGTCGATGAGATCAGTTTCAACCCGCTCGGCGGTCGCGACCGGCCCGCCTTCTTCCCGGCGCATCGGCTTGATGCCGCTTCGTTCGCCCGCTTTCGCGACCGATTGCCCGCGTTGCGCGTTCGCATGGCGGCGCGCGGCCTCGCCATCGTCGGCGACGATCTCTACCTCGACCGAATCGCCAGCGCCATCGCCGGCGTCGCCCGGCCCGTTACCGACTGCCGGCCGGGCGAACGCTTTCTGTTTATCGATATCGACGGACGGATCGGGCCGTGCCACTTCACGCTGGACCGGCACAGCCTGCGCGCCGGTCAGCCCTTTGGCCGCGACGACGTGGCGGCGCTTCCCGCCCGGCTGGCGCAGCTTCGCGCGGCCCAACCCCACCCTGCCTGCGCCGACTGCCAACAGACCAACCTGTGGGGCAAGTTCGAGCGCGCGCGGCAAGGAGAACCGGAATGAGTCTTGACACGCCCCCCGACCAACACCCAATCGATCTGCTTTTGGAGTGGATTGCCCAGGCGCGCGCCGCCGGGGCGCGTCGCCCACTGGCAATGGCCCTGGCCACGGCCACTCTCGACGGCACGCCCAGTGTCCGGATGGTCATCGCCCGCCGCATTGAGCGTGCCGGGATCACGTTCTACACAGACGCCCGCAGCCCCAAAGGGCGCGATCTTGCCGCAAATCCGCGGGC
>JAGOCU010000378.1 GCA_017998555.1 Thermoflexales bacterium | reverse complement strand
CCGATGCTGATCTTGCGCGGGCTCTTCGGATAAAAGATGAAACCGAGCAGGTCGGCCCCGGCCTCGACTGCCTGCCGGGCATCCTCGAGCCGGGTGTTGCCGCAGATCTTGACCCGCGTCATTCCAGTCCGGTCACCTGCATATCGCGCGGGTGTTCGACGGTGTAGCTGAAGGAGATTTCGCGCGTCGCGCCCGCCGGCACGTCAAGCTCCCACTTGAGCAGGTTGAGATCGCTCACCTCGATCGGCTTCGGAAGGGCCTCGGCCAGGCGCACTTTGATGTCCTCATGCCGGCTGACCGGCATCTGGTCCTGGGCGCTGACTTTGACCGCGCTGTCGCGGGTATTGACGATCTTGATCCGGTAGCCGAATGTCAGCCGGCGTATGTTGCCAATGAACGTCTTGCCGGTGTCGCGCTGGGTGAGCTCGCGCGTGATGCGGATGCGCTCATCGATACCCATCTGCAGTTCGATTTCGCCGTTCTTCATGATCGGCTCTTCGAATGACGACGTCCCCACCAGTTCTTCGTCATGGAAGACGTTGGCCGAACCGGGCAGGAAGACGAGCTCGGACACATTCTTGACCTTGGCCCGCAGATAGGCGTCCTCGCCCAGTTTCGGCACGCTGACATAGTCCAGCGCCGCGTCGAGGGCGGCCTCGCCGATCAGCACCTTGCGTTGCGTGCCATCCGAGGCGATCGCGACGGGCCGCTGGGCACGATAGGTCACGGCGACGCCGGCGCTTTCGACCACCGCCATGGGTTCGGGCATGGCCGATTCGGCGATATACATCTGCGGCGCCGGCGCGGGCATGGCACCGGCGCCCACCGCCAGGTCGTCGGGCGCGGCCATCGCCTGGCGGGCCATCATGCGCTTGGGCATCGCGACCGGCGGCTCGTATTTGAAGAGATACCATGGATCCAGTTCGGGGATGTCGCCGCCGCTTCCGCTTTGGGCCGTGGACAGCGAGAGGGCGCAGGCTGGCCAGTCCTCGCCGGTCGTCTGCTGAACCTGGCCGAAGTAGGTCAGGGTCAGTTTCGCCCCGCTCAAGCGGGCATCGTAGATCGGCGCCCATGAGGCGCCAAAGACCACGTAGGCCACCTCAAATTCGGCGTCGGTCTCGGAGCTCGCGTCGACATCGATGCGGACTTCGCGGGTCTCGACCCGGGTCGTTGAGCCGGCCTGGCGCAAGCGCTCCTCGGCAGCCTTGATGTCCCGGGCAAGTTCGCGCCGCCGGATGTTCAGGGTTCGTTTTTGGGCCAGGGCAGCCGCGTACTCGTCGGCGAGGTATCCCGCCACCGGCCGCAAGGTATCGATCGTCGCCTTGCCGTTCGCGATGGCCCGGGCAAAGCGCGGCCCGCTGTTGTCGCGCAGCGTCTTGAGCATCTCGAGGCGATCCGAGGCGGCCGCAATATCGTCCAGGATCGCCAGGTCCTGATCGCGCAGCGCGTCGAGGGCGGCCTGCAGTTCGACGGCATTTCCCGATGCGGGCCGGTTCCGGAAGGCGACGGCCACTTCGGATCCGGCGATACGGGCGCCATTACCGCGGCCCTTGACCCGCACGGAGTCGGCGTCCACGGAGGGGGGCAAACCGCCCAGCACGAGCACGTTCGCCCCGGCCACCAAACGCGCCTTGCCGGACCGGGTCACGCGGGCGCGGTCCTGGTATACGGTCACCGCTGAAATCGTTGTGTTGATGTCCATTACTTTAAACTCCTCTCGAAGAAATCGCCAACGCGCGCCGCGTACTCGGCCGGGCTGGCGGCATAGCTCCGGGCGTGCCCATCCGCCGGCGTAATCCACGCTTCGACGCCAGCGGCCCTGGCGAGGTCCCCGGCCTGGGCAAATGGCACCAGGGCATCGCCGCGGGCATGAATGACCATCACCGGGCGCGGCGCGATCTTTACGATCTCACGGACTGGCACGGCCTGAGTGATATCCGCCCCGGTGATCAGGCGGGCGGCCGCGAGCGTGCCGGGCAGAAAAAACACCGGCAGCCCGCTGCTGCGGGGGAACTCGACTTGCAGCAACGGGTTCAGATCCGAGTAGCCGCTGTCTTCGACCAGCGCGCCGATGGCGGGCTCTTCGGCGGCGGCCCCGATACTGCTGGCCGCGCCCATCGAAATGCCCAGCACACCGATGCGCCCCGGCTTGAACCCGCGGCCAAGCAGGTAATCGACGGCGCCGAGCACGTCCCGCCGTTCCAACTGCCCAAAGGTGAAGCGGCCCGGACCGCTCGTGCCGTGACCACGCAGATCAATCATCAGAACCGCAAAGCCGCGCGCGTTCATTGCTTTGGCGAATTCCAGGACTTTGCCCTGGAACTCGCAGGTGCGGCAGCCGCCCATGCCGTGGACGAGGACGATTGCCCGGGTCGCTTCTCGGGCGGGGATGTGCCAGGCCGAGATCGAGACCGCGTCGACGCGGGCCGGAAACGTCACCGATTCGAACGCGAGATCCAGCGACGCGCGCGGATCGCCTTTTAACGTTTGGCGAAAGGGCTGGGTGAGGATCGCCGCCGCAGCGAGCGAGACCAGGCCGTAGCCCAGAATCGCGACGGCCAGCAGGCCAATCAAAGCGGCGCGCAGTGCTCTGGATAATCTCATTGGCGCTGATCTTGCGGGAGTTGGCTTTCAGGCCTCAAGGTGATCGAGCAATCCGGCCAGGCCGAGCAGATAGCTGCGCCAGCCAAAACCCGCCAGGGTGCCGACACAGACCGCCGACACATACGAGTGATGGCGGAAAGGCTCGCGGGCGTAGATGTTCGAGAGATGCGCTTCGACTGCCGGCAGGCCAACCCCGCTCAACGCGTCCCTCAGCGCGACGCTGGTGTGGGTCAGACCGCCGGGATTGATCAGGATGCCATCCGCCCATCCGGCCGCCGCCTGGATGGCGTCGATCAGGACGCCCTCGTGGTTCGACTGGAGAATGCGCAACTCGGCGCCGCGGCCGGCGGCGGCGGCCTGCAGCCGGGCGTTGATATCGCCCAACGTCACGCGCCCATATACGCCGGGCTCGCGCGTGCCCAGCAGGTTCAGATTGGGGCCATGCAGGACGAGGATCT
>JAGOCU010000377.1 GCA_017998555.1 Thermoflexales bacterium | reverse complement strand
GTGCCCGAGGCAGGACTTGAACCCACAACACACGCCTTAGGAGAGCGTTGTTCTATCCATTTGAACTACTCGGGCCTGCCGCGATTATAAAGCGGGGCCGACAATCCCGCCGCGCACGGTGAGCAGCGCGGCCTTGCGCACGAAGTCCGCATCAAACCGATGCACGTCCGTTGTCGTGATCAGGGTCTGCTGACCCTCCCCGATACGAGCGAGCAGGCACTGCCGTCGGCGCGGATCGAGCTCGGCCAGCACTTCGTCCAGGAGAATCACCGGCTCGTCGCCCAGCCGCTCTTTCAGCCATGCCGCCTCGGCCAGCTTCAGGGCCAGCACCGCCGTGCGCTGTTGCCCGCGCGAGCCATACTCGCCCAGGTCGACCCCATTGGCGATCATGCGCAGATCGTCCCGATGCGGCCCGGTCAGGGTCAGCCCGCGGGCGATCTCTTCCTTGCGGCGGGTCGCCAGCGCGCGCAGGAACGCCGCCTCCAGATCGGATGCGCTCACCCCGTCGGGCGGGCCGGCCATCGCCAGACCGATCTGATACGCGTCCTCCAACTGTGGCGCCGCCGCGTCGAAATTCGGCGCGTAGCGGGTCTGCATGAACTCGGCCCCGCCCGACAACTCGCGATGGATCGGCAGGGCCAGATTGCTCAGCTCCGCCACGGCCGCGCGCCGGCGCAGCGAAATCAGAACACCCGCGGGCACGAGCTGGGCATCCCAGATCGCCAGCTCATCCGGATCAATGTGGCGCTCCTGGGCCTGTTTGAGCAGCGCATTCCGCTGGGCCATGGCCTTCGCATACTGCTCCAGCGCCTGGGCATACCCGGCGTCGACCTGGCACAGCGCGCCGTCCAGGAATTCACGGCGCAGCGCGGGCGCGCCCGACACCAGCTCGACATCCCCCGGCAGAAAAAGCACAACGGCGAGTTGCCCGACCAGATCAATCGTCTTCCTGGGCATGCGATCGATCCGAATGTCCTTGCGCAGCCGCCCAGCCTCGCCGATCTGCAACCCCAGTTCGAGCAGCCGCGCGCCGTCCCGCCGGCGCAGCTCGCCCTTGAGCAGCGCATACGGGTAGGGCGCCTCGTCGCCCGCCCCCCATCGAATGACCTGCCGATCGGCATTGGTGTGCGGCGAGTGGGCGGTGGCCAGATAATGCACGGCCTCGAGCAGCGAGGTTTTGCCCTGGGCGTTGTCGCCCTGGATGATGGTCAGCCCAGGCGCAAAGTCCTGTTCCAGCCGCGCATACAGGCGGAAGTTTGTCAGCGAGAGGTGTTGGATCAACATGACATGGCCACCTCAGTCGTAGCGTCCGACCTCGAAAGGCAACTGGGCCCAGGCCCGGCCGCTCACGATTCGGCGGATGCGCTGCTGAGTATCGTCCATCACGGAGCGGGCGAGCGTTGCAGGATCGACAAACGGCGCGGGCAACCCGAACCCGCGCGACGGCGACACCACCCAGAACGGCGCACGCTTGTCTTCAGGAATCCTGCCCAGTTCGGCTGCCTTTTTCAAGGCCACCTGGAAATCGCCCAGCGCGTCCACCAGTTTGCGTTCGAGGGCCATGGTTCCCGTCCACACCCGCCCGCCGGCAAGGGGTTCCACTGCTTCAAATTCCAGTTTGCGCCCGTCGGCGACGACGTGCTTGAAGGCCGCATAGGTCCGGCCAATCGATTGGGTGACGGCCTCGCGTTCGCCATCATCAAAGGCTCTGGCGGTGCCATACAGCCCGGCCCGCGCCCCGCGCATGAGCGTGGTACGGCGCAACCGCAGCCGGTCATAGACCCCGCCATCGGTGGCCTTGAGGGCAAATACCCCGATGCTGCCGGTCACCGTCAGTGGCTGGGCGACAATGAAGTTGGCCAGGGCCGCCGCATAGTAACCGCCGCTGGCGGCGACCCCGTTCATGTAGACGACAACGGGTTTCTTCATTCGGATCCGCCGCACCTCGCGGGCGATGAGGTCGCTGGCCAGGGCCGACCCGCCTGGCGAATCCACGACCAGCACAATGGAGGCCGTCTCAGGGTCATTCTCGGCTGCGCGAAACGCCGCCGCGATCGTTTCGTGCCCCGAGGCGCGATCACCGATGAAGGGCAGGGGCAGGGGCGAGGGCGGGCTGGATTTGCCTTCGATGATGGCGCCTTCGAGTTGGATCACCGCCACATACTTGTCCGCCCACTCAACGTCGGGCAGCAAGAGCGCGCGCCACGCGTCACCGTACGTCTGCAGGGCGGGCCGTTCGCGCCTGCGCCTCAACGCCGCGCGCGGGTCGCGGAGAAAGGCCGAAAGTCGCGCCCACAGGTTGCCCGGTGTCTCAGCGGGTTTGTCCGCGGATGCGCCCGGCACAACGAAATCCCGCAACTGATCCTCGTACCGCGTCGCGTCGATCAGACCAAGGGCCACGGCCTGATCGGCCCTGTAGGGCGCTTGATCGATGCGTTCGCGCGCAGTCTCATGGCTGAGGCGGCGTCCGGCGGCCACCCCGGCCACCACCGTTTCGTAAACCGCGTCGAGCAGCGCCTCCGCCTGCGCCCGCGACTCGGCGCTGAAGTCGGTCTGGGTGAATTGGTCCGGCGCCGATTTGTATGGCGATACCCGCACGGCCTCGACCCCCATGCCCGCCCAGTCCAGGGCATCCTTCAGGAACACGTATTCGCGCTCAAATCCGAGCACGCTCCATTCCGCCTCGGGCGGCATCACGATCTGGTCGCAGGCGCAGGCCAGGTAATACGACATCGGCCCGAAATGCTCGGCATAAGCCACGACTCGCTTGCCCGCCGCGCGCAGATCCGCAATCAGGCCGCGCAGGCTCTGGTAGATGGCGGCGCTGGCGCTGCAATCCAGGCGCAGCACGACCCCTTCGATGCGCGGGTCATTGGCCAACTGCTCGAATGCGCGCCGCAGCGTATTGACGTTGCGCGGCGGTTCCGGCAGGAAGCGCTCGAGGAGGCGCTCGATCGGTCCCGGAAGGTTCGGCAGGGGCGAGGGCGGGGCAAATTCGACGATCGGTCCGTCGATGGCAAGCAGCACCCAGCGCGGGGCGAGGCGCCGCCGCCGGACTGCATTGCTG
>JAGOCU010000376.1 GCA_017998555.1 Thermoflexales bacterium | reverse complement strand
AGACCATCACCCACGTCGGCGAGCAGGGCGCCGGGCAGATGGTCAAACTGGTCAACCAGATCCTGGTGGTCGGCAACATGCTGGCCACGGCCGAGGCGCTGCTCTTTGCCCAGGCCGGCGGGCTGGACCTGAGCAAGGCCTTGAGCGCGGTCGTGGGCGGCGCGGCCGGAAGCTGGATGCTGTCCAACCGCGGCCCGCAGGTCATCAATCGCGACTGGCGGCCGGGCTTCACCATCGACCTGCAGCAGAAGGATCTGCGCCTGGCCCTGTCGGCGGCCGATTCGATGGGCGTGCCCCTCCTGGGCACGAGCATGATCTTTAACCTGTATCGGACCCTGCAGCAGCAGGGCCTGGGCAGCGAGGGCAACCACGCCCTGGTCAAGGCCCTCGAGCACCTGGCCGGGCTGGAGATTGGGAAGTAGGTGTGGTCCGGGGTAGCCGACGGCAGTGCCGTCGGCTACCCCGGACCATTGCCGGGCGTATGATGAACGCTGGATCTTCCTGAATTCATGGAGGTGACCAGCATGAAGTCCATCGTCGTTTATGAGTCCCACTGGGGGAACACCGCCGCGGTCGCACGCGCGATTGCGGAAGGGATTGGTGCCGAAGCGCGCGCGATGTCGACCGATGAGGCCACCCCGGCCGCCATCGCAGAGTCCGACCTCATCGTGGCGGGCGCGCCGCTGCTGGGGTTTTCCCTACCCACCGAGTCGATGCTCAAGAATATCGCCGGGAGCGCGGCCACGAACCCGGTCGCGCCGGACGTGTCCCACCCTTCCCTGCGCTCCTGGCTCGATGCATTGCCAGCGGGGCATGGGCGCGCGGCCGCGTTCGAAACCCGCATCTGGTGGTCGCCTGGCAGCGCGGCCAAGGCGATCCTGGGCAAGCTGGAAGGCCATGGTTACCGCGCCGCCGGGCCGGCCCAGCGTTTCATTGTGCAGGGCAAATACGGCCCGCTGCGCGACGGTGAGCTTGAGCGGGCCAAGGCCTGGGGGGCTGAGCTGGCGCGGGTTTGTGTTCCTGAACCTGGGAGGTAGGCGCCAACAGGTCGCGCCTGCCGAGAGCTTCCGGCGCCTACCTCCCAGGTTCAGGCCCGTCCGCCCGCTTACACACCATCCGGCCCAGCCCTGGGTCCCAGGCCACCGACAGTTCGCCGGCGAGGGCAGCCCGAAAGTCGTCGCCGATAAGGCCGTCGCGCCAGCCAGCAAACACCCGCGCGACATCGGCGACATTCGAGCTCGCGGCCAGCCGGCGCAGGGTGTCGGCGGTCGCGATCAGGGCCGGGGCGATGTCGGCCTCGATCGCCCGGATGCGCAACACGGCAGAAAGCAACTCGTTAAGGGCTTTGCCGTGGTCGTCGAGTTCGACTGAGTTCGTGTCCATCACCGGCCGTTCGGCCGGCGGGAGCGCCAGGGCTTCCTCGATGCGCTCGACCAATTCGGCCGCCCGGTGCTCGCCAAAGCCATTGGGGATGCTGCGCAGGTTCATGACCGCCTCGACCGTCTTTGGCGCGCGGCGGCTGAGCTCGATCAGGGTCTCGTCGCGCATCACGCTGCGGCGGGGCTTGTCGCGCCGGCTGGCCTCGTCGTCGCGCCAGATGCACAACGCCCGGAGCACCGCCAATCCTTTCCCGTCCAACCCGGTCCCGCGGGCCATCTTGCGCCACAAATCCTCGGGCGCGACCTTCTCGCTCAGCCCGCGGACCATGTCCGCGGCCGCCTCATCGACCCAGGCCGCCCGGCCCATCTGGTTCAGCTTCTCGGCCAGCCTGGCATGCGCGGCGTGCAAATAGCGCACGTCATCGGCGGCGTAGGCCAGCATGCTCTCGGGGATCGGCCGGCGGCCCCAATCGCTCAGGCTCTCGTCCTTGGCCAGGCGCGCCCCGACCTCGGCCTCGATCAAGCGGACATAGCCCACCTGCAGCGGGTAGCCCACGTAGGCCGCCGCGATCTGGGTGTCGAACCACGGGCCGCTGATCGGTCCCAGCGCGTTCAGGAGAATCGGCACGTCCTGGCCGCCGGCGTGCATGATCTTGAGCAGTCCCGGCGTGTTCAGGAGTTCGGCTACCGGCCCGAGCTTGCCCCGCAGGAGCTGCGGATCAATCAGGGCGATCTGCCCATCCGGGGCGGCGAGCTGAATCAGCATGAGCTGCGACTCGTAGGTCTGCTCGCCGACAAACTCGGTGTCAAGGGCGATCCGCGGATCTGTCTGAAGCGCGGCGCCGAGCTCGTCGCAGGCGCGCCGCAGCGCGGCCGGGGTGTTGATCAGGGTGAGTGACATCGTGAAACGCCAATTCTACGCGCCAGGGAGTTCCCGTATACTCGCGCCATGGCCAGGGCAGAGTCGCTTTTCCGTTTGCAATTGATTGACAGTGATCTCGATGCCGCCCGCAAGCGGGTGAAAGAAATCGACGCAGCCCTGACCGGCAGCCCGGCGGTCAACCATGCCCGCGCGCAATTGGCCGAAATCCGCAAAGCCCGGCTCGAGGCGGCCGCCGCCCTCAAGTTCGCCGAGCTGGACGTCCAGGCTCTCGACGAAAAGCTGAAGGCCGAGGAGCAACGCCTGTATGCCGGGCTGATCAAGTCACCCAAGGAAATGGTGGACACTCAGCACGAGATTGAGTCGCTCAAGCGCCGGCGGGCCGAGGCCGAGGAGCGCGAACTCATCACCATCGACCAGCACGACACGGCCCAGGCCGACGAAGCCCGCTGCGATGCGGCGCTCAAGGAAGCGCTCGCCCATTTCGAAGGCGACAGCGTCTCGCTGCGCCAGGAGCGGGCCAAACTGGCCGCCCATTTCAACAGCCAGGTTGAGATGCGCAACGCC
This sequence comes from Thermoflexales bacterium, assembly GCA_017998555.1. Taxonomy (GTDB): domain Bacteria; phylum Chloroflexota; class Anaerolineae; order J036; family Brachytrichaceae; genus Brachythrix. The sequence goes on along the minus strand of JAGOCU010000376.1, from coordinate 254 downwards.
TCGGTCGCGGGCCTGCCCAAGGGCGACCTCGAGGCCTACATGGCGGTGCGGACCAAGAAGCCCAACGGGGTGGCCGTGGCGATGGTGAAGAACGATGCGTGCGGCCAATGCGGCCAGGAACTGTCATCGCAACTCCTGCAGGTGGCCCGGGTGGGCACGACGTTTGCTTACTGCCCGTCCTGCGGGCGCATTCTGCGCGGGTTGTAGGAGGCGCCGTGAAATACGGCTTTGTCTTTCCGCGCGGCGACGCCCGC
>JAGOCU010000375.1 GCA_017998555.1 Thermoflexales bacterium | reverse complement strand
GCCAGCCGGGCGGTGATCAGGTTGGCCTCGTCGCTGGTGGTCACGGCCGCCAGGGCGTCGGCCTTTTCGATCCCGGCCCGGATCAGCACCTCGCGATCAAAGCCGACACCGACCACGGTCTGCCCTTTGAAGGCCGGACCCAGCCGTTCAAACGCGGCCGGATCGTTGTCGACGACAGTGACGACATGGCCGGCGTGGCTGAGGGTCTGGGCCAGGTCGGCGCCCACCCGGCCGCAGCCGATGATGATGGTTTTCATGGTTTTCTGCGCATCCACAGCTTGCGCGCCTCGTCCACCAGGATCACGACGGGCGCCCAGGCAAACAGGAAGAACCAGTACTCCGGCGGGAAAGCGGCCGTTCCGACAAATTGCTGGAAGAACGGGACATACACGATCGCCAGGACCAGGGCCAGTTCGCTGGCGATTCCGATCCACAGCATCCGGTTGTTGAAGAGCGGGAGGCGCAACACCGAGACGCGCTCTGACCGTTGGGCAAACAGGTTCCCGATCTGGCTGGTGACCACGGCCGCCAGGGCCATGCCAGTCGCCGCCCGGTAGAGCGCGCCGCTGGCCGGCAGATCGATCCACTGCCCCCAGTAGCCGTTCATCCAGTACATGAAGTAGAAGGCCGCCATCGCCGCGACGCCTTCGGCCACGCCCACCAGGGCGTAGGCCCGCAGCAGCAACGGCAGGGTAACGACGTGCTCCTTCAGATCGCGCGGCGGCCGGTCCATCACGCCGGGCTCGGGCAGCTCCGAGCCGAGGGCCAGGGCCGGCACGATATCGGTTCCCAGATCGATCGAAAGCACATGCATCACGTTCAGCGCCAGGGGTATCCGCGCGCCACTCAGGGCGAACAGGATGAAGGGGACCGCCTCCGGCGCATTGCTGGTGAAAATATAGGTGGCGAACTTCTTGATGTTGGCATAGACCGCCCGGCCCTCCTCGACGGCATTGACGATCGAAGCGAAGTTGTCGTCGGTGAGGATCATGTCGGCCGCTTCCTTGGCCACATCCGTGCCCGACAAACCCATGGCCACCCCGATATCGGCCTTCTTGAGGGCCGGCGCGTCGTTGACCCCGTCACCTGTGACGGCCACCACGTTGCCGATGGCCTGCAGGACGGCGACGATGCGCAGCTTGTGCTCGGGCGCCACCCGGGCAAAAATGACTTCGCCCGCCAGGATGTCCTTCAGCGCCCCATCGGCCATGCCGTCCAGATCGATGCCGGTGACGATCCGCGGGTGATCGCTGCGGATGATGCCGATTTTGCGGGCGATGCTTTCGGCCGTCAGGCCGTAGTCGCCGGTGATCATCACCACCCGAATGCCTGCCCGATGGCACTTCTCCACGGCCTGGGTGACTTCCGGCCGGGGCGGATCCATCATCGCGGCCAGCCCCAGGAAAGTCAGATCGCGCTCGACGTTTTCGGAGGTGAAGGCCGCTTCGCCGGTGGGTTCGCGCTCGGTTGGCGCCGGCAGCAGGCGTTGCGCGACCGCCAGCACCCGCAGCCCTTCGCGGGCGTAGTTGTCATTGGCGGCCATGATCCGGGCGCGCCAGGCGTCGTCGATCGGAATCTCCCGCCCGCCGGCGCGGACCCGGACGCACAGATCGAGGACCTCCCTGGGCGCGCCCTTGGCGAACACCCTGAAGGTTGTTGGACGGACGTTGGACACGCCCGCGACGGCGTGCAGGGTGCTCATCCGCTTGCGCCGCGAGTCGAAAGGCAGTTCGCGCCAGCGGGGCAGTTGATCCTCTTCCGCATTCGGATCCAGCCCGGCCTTGACGGCCGCCACCTTCAAGGCCGCCTCGGTCGGGTCGCCCAGAATCCCCCAGCGCGCTTTGGCGCCAGGCGCCCCATCGCCGTTGCCGTTTGGCGTGAGCAGGCGGGCGTTGTTGCACAGGGCGGCAGCGAGCAGAAACTGATGGAGGTCATCATCCGGGCTGGCCGTCGGCGTCGCCGCGCCGGCTGGGACGATCTGGCCCTCCGGCGCGTATCCGACGCCGGCGACGGTCATACTTCTACCGCCCACCCAGAGCGCCCGGACGGTCATCTCATTCTGGGTGAGGGTGCCGGTCTTGTCGGTGCAAATCACGCTCGCGCAGCCAAGGGTCTCCACCGCCGACAGCTTCTTGATCAGGGCATGCCGGCGGGCCATGCGCTGCGAGCCCATGGCCAGGGCCAGCGTCACGGTGGGAAGCAACCCTTCGGGGACGAAGGCGACGATCATGCCCAGGGCGAAGATGAAGCTCTCGGCCGGGGTGATCCGCGCGACGGTCGCTGCCAGCCCAAAAAAGGCCACGCCCACCGCCACGGCAATCACGGTCACCGCCTTTGTCACCGTCGTCATCTCTTTCTGCAGCGGGCTCAAGTCTTCGCCCACGCTCTGGGTGAGATGGGCGATCCTGCCAAACTGGGTGCTCATCCCGGTTGCGTAGACGGCGGCCTTGCCGGTGCCCGAGGCGATCAGGGTGCCGGCGAAGATGAGGTTGGGGATCTCGGAGCGGGAGAGGTTCTCGGCCCGGACCGGGTCGCTCGATTTGCGGACCAGGCGCGATTCGCCGGTCAGGGTGGACTGATCCAGGCGCAGCTCCGACTCCTGCAGCAGCCGGGCATCCGCCGACAGGCTGTCGCCCTCGGAAAGCAGGATGAGGTCGCCGGGAACCAGCGCCTCGGCTGGGATGCGCTGCTCTTCGCCGCCGCGCAATACCCGGGCATACGCGGGCAACATGCGTTTGAGCGCCGCGGTGGCCTTCTCGGCCCGGTATTCCTGCCAGAAGGAAAAGGCGCCGTTGATGACGTTGACCATCCATACGGCGATGGTCAGTTGGGGCATCTGAGCGGCCAGGGCCACCGCGCCGCCCACCCACAGCAGGAGGGCCATGAGATGGGTGAAGTTCGCCAGCAGTTTGACAATCAGGGGCTTGCCCTTCACCTCTTGAAGGGTGTTGCGGCCAAATCGATTAAGCCGCTCATCGGCCTCGGCCTGAGTCAGACCCTGGGAGCGCGTGTTCAACAGCGCGTAAACATCCGCGGCAGGCAGCGTATGAATGGTTTCGGCGGCGGAATCCGGGGGATTCGCCAT
>JAGOCU010000374.1 GCA_017998555.1 Thermoflexales bacterium | reverse complement strand
ACGTTGACCGGCTTGTCGCGAAACCACACATCCGTCTGCGGGAACGGGATCTCTATCCCTTCCCGGCGAAAGACATTGAAGATGCCGATTCCCACCTCGGTGAGCACCCGGCTTCGGCGGTAGTAGTGCTCGAGGCGGATGTCGTCAATATAGAACTCCACCGCGATGTCCACGCTGGACGCGCCGAAGGCCTTGAAGCTCACGTGCGGGTTTTTCCAGTGGTCGGGGATCGGCTTGTACCTGTCCTTGACCCACGCGCTGAATACCTGGACGGCATCATCGATGCGGGTTTCGATGTCACGCGGCGGATGCTCGAGGATCTTCTTGAGCGCCCTCCACCGCGCGGCAAGGCGCTCGTTCAAGGTATTCCAACGCGTGACCTCCAGGGTTTGCTCGCGCGCCGAAATATGCGGATCCCGCATCACTGACCACGCGTTCATCGCCTTGATGGTCGCGTCAATGTCGGTGTCCACCTGCGCCGCCTCGCGCTTCAGCTCAGCCAGTTCCTGTCTGGTGAAGCCGCCGGCCTCCTTCAGCACAACGGAAGCTTTTAACTCGTCCAGGCGCGCGTGCAGGGCCTTGAGCGACGTGTGCAGCGCATGCTCGCTGGTGAGCTTTCTGACCATGACCCCGGCATTGTCGACCGCGGGATCGTCCTCCGCGCGGGAGTAGTCGATGTGGCTCCTGCGCAGGGCCTCGAGCTTCTTCGGCATCTCGTCGTAGTCGGCCAACACGTTCGGGTGCGCGTCGCAGACCTCGCGGATCAATCGTTCCGCCTTGCGGAAATCAACGGCGTAGCTCACGCCGATCGGCAGATTCACCTTGAGGTCCACGGTCGGTTTGGTGATGTTCTTGATCTGCATCGATGCCAGATCCTTGTTGGGCACGAAAATCGACGCATGCTGCTCGATGTGATAGACCTCGGTGGTGCGCAGCCCGATTCTGTCCACCCGCACGATCTGATCTGCAGCCGCGCCCGAGGGGAGGACGATCAGATCACCCAGGGCGAAAGGCGCGTCCGTCAGCAGGCCCACGCCGGCGAAGATGTTGCCCACGGAATCTTGCAAGGCAAGCCCGAGCACCAGGCCGGTCAACCCCGCGCCGGCGAGCACCGCGCCGATATCCAGACCCCAGGCCGGCAATACAACCAGGGCCACGACAACCACGAGCACGATCGGCGAGACCAATCGGGCGATGGGGAGTATCCAGTCGTCGGGTCTGGGCTCGTCCCGGCGCGCGCGAAGCTCGCCGTAGTACAGCGCGACATCATGAATCACGCGATGGATGATGTAGGCTGCGAGCGAAATCAAGAGGGTGTTGCCGACGAGCTTCAAAAAGACCAGCAGTTCGATTTGAATGGGCAGGATTTCGAGGTCGTTGACGATGCCAAGCAGGACCGCGATCACCACGGCGGGTTTGCGCACGACCCCGAGGGTTACGTCGTCGGCATCCCCGGGGATTCTGCGGGTGATCCATCTGAAGACGTATGTCAGCATCAGGTAGAGGATCAAGCCAACGCCCAGCCAGCCAAGCGTATTGGCGACAAACGAGAGCAACACCGGGTTGACTCCGGTCAGCCAGGGCGGTATTGGAATCTCGATTCCGAGGATCGTCAGCATGTCGCTTTCTAGTAGTCATCCTGAAAATCATTGGCGAGATCGCAATCCCCGCGCGAAGCGCGGGGATTGCGATCTCGCCGGATGTTTCTAGGACGGCTTCTCGTCCATTGCAGGGCTTGATTATATGAAAACGGCACCCAAGCGGAACTGGGGTCTTTTCTCACCAGCGGTTCACGTGTGGCCGGGCTGCCTGGCCAGCGACATAAAGAGCACCGCAACCGTGATGATGGCGACGGCGACCAGCGCGCTGGGCGAGATGGTCTCGGCCCGAAAGGCCACGCCCAACCCGATGGCGACGACGGGGTTGACGTAAGCGTAGCTGCTCGACAGGGCCGGGCGCAGGTTCTTGATCACGATCATGTAAGCGCTGAAGGCGATGATCGAACCCACGATCGTGAGGTAAACCCAGGCCACGGCCGATTCGGGCAGCAAGGGCCGGTTGAGTTGCTCGCCTCGCAGCAGGCTGAGCGCGAAGCAGACGGTCCCGCCGATCAGCATTTCGGCCGCATAGCCCATGCCGCCCGGCGGCAGCTCGAGCTTGCGCCCAAAGGCCGAGCCCAGCGACCACAGGTTGATCCCGACCAGTTGGATGATCACCCCGACCGGCTCGGATTGAAGCTTGCCGTCGGTGCTCAACGCCAGCACGCCGGCCAGGCCGATCCCAATGCCCAGCCATTCAAAGCGGGTTGGCCACTCGCGATACAGCCCCATGGCCAGCGCGTTCCAGATCGGGGCCGAGGCGACGATGATGGCGGCCATGCTCGAGGCAATATGCTCCTCGGCCAGGGCCGTGCCCGCGTTGCCGCCGGCCAGCAACAGGATGCCCACGATGCCGGCGTTCCGCCACTGGATTCGGGTCGGCGGCGCGACGCCGCGCAGGCGCGCGATGACATACAGGAGGATGCCGGCGACGACAAAGCGCGATCCGACCAGAAAGAAGGGGGGCAGACTGTCGAGGGCGATCCGAATCGCCAGATAGGTGCTGCCCCACACGACGTAGATGCACAACAGCGAGAGCAGGGCGATGGGCGGGATATTGCGGAAGCGCGACACGAGGCGCGATTATCGTGCAGATCGGGCGTCGTTTCGAGATGCGTCATGCGTCACCCGTCATTTTTCAGCGGGCGTCGATCACCAACAGAAGAAGGGAAGAAGGAAGGAAGGAGAAAACGCCTGCCCGCTTCCCTTTCCCTTCTTTCTTCCTTTCTTCTGTTAAGGATGAAACGCTAGGGCATTGTCCGAACAATCGCCTCGACCAGATGCCATGGCCGGCCATCGACCACATCCGTGCGATGCGAGACAAAGCGATTCTGGGCATTGGCCGGGTGAATGGCGGCGGTGGTGATGCCCGGCTCGCCCGTGGCCAGGGTCACGATCGGCGCGCTGATGTTGCCGTCGAAGGGCCGGGTCTCCCAGGGCGTCATGATCGTGAAGTCCTTGTGCAGGGTCATGACCGCGCCGGCGCCGACCGGGGT
>JAGOCU010000045.1 GCA_017998555.1 Thermoflexales bacterium | reverse complement strand
TGAACGCCCGCACAAGCCCGCCGGTGCCCAGCTTGGTCCCGCCAAAGTATCGGACCACCACAGCCGCCACATCGCCCAGGTCGGTCCCGCGCAGCACGGCCAGCATGGGCTTGCCGGCTGTGCCGGACGGTTCGCCGCCGTCGTTGCAGCCCTCGGTCACGCTCGCCCCGTGGCCGGCCCGAAAGGCATAGGCATGCGCGCTGGCGTCGGGATACTCGGCCTTGATCCGCTTGACAAAGTCGTGGGCGTCCGTCGCCGTGCGCGCCTCCGCCAGCACGCACACGAAACGCGAATTGACGACGACGGTCTCCACCCGCACTTCGCCGGCGGGGATGGGATAGGGCGGCATGGGGCTATCGTAATGCGTCAGCCGTCAGCCGTCAGCCGTTAGCCGTCATTCTTCGGTTGGCGACGATCGTTTCCAGGAGAACGGGAGAACGGGAGACTATTACCCAATCATCCTCCCGTTCTCCCCTTCTCCTGCAAAGTGCCCGCTGAAAAATGACGGATGACGCATGACGCATGACCGATACTAGGCCCATGGACGCACTATTCGCCCACGTTGATCGCAATCAGGACGCCTTTATCGCCCGGCTGATCGACTATGTCCGCCGGCCGAGCATCAGCGCGCATGGGACCGGCATCGCCGAGGTCGCGGCCTTTCTGGTCGAGACTCTGAGCGGGCTGGGGCTGGAGACCCGGGCGGTCCCAACCGCGGGTTGGCCGGTGGTCGTGGGCCGTTATGCCGGCCCGCCGGGCGCGCCAACGGTGATGCTGTACGGACATTACGACGTGCAGCCGCCTGATCCGCTTGACGCCTGGCTCTCGCCGCCCTTCGAGCCGACGATCCGGAACGGCCGGCTGTATGCGCGCGGTGTCGGGGACAACAAGGGCCAGCACTTCGCCCAGATTCTGGCCCTCGAATCGCTCCTGGCCGTGACCGGCCGCCTGCCCTGCAGCGTCATCGTCGTGCTCGAGGGCGAAGAGGAGATCGGCAGCCCGCGCATGGCCGACTTCATTCGCGAGCATCGTGATGACCTCAAGGCCGATCTCGTCATCACCAGCGATGGGCCCGTGCACGAGAGCGGCCGTTCCTGCATCATGTTTGGCGTGCGCGGGGTGCTGAGCTTCGAGCTGCGGGCGCGCGGCGCGAATCGCGATTTGCACTCGGGCAACTTCGGCGGCGTGGCCCCCAACCCGATCTGGACCCTGGTGCATTTGCTGGGCACAATGAAGGACACCCAGGGCAAGGTGCTGATCGACGGCTTCTATGACGGGGTTCTGCCCCCGACCCCGCTCGAGCGCCAGGCCCTCGACGCGCTGCCGCTGGACGTCGATGGCGCGCTGCGCGGGCTGGGGCTGGACCGCCTGGACGCCCCGGCCGAGCGCGGCTACTACGAACGCCTGTCGTGCTGGCCAACGTTCACGATCAACGGACTGCACGGCGGCTACGGCGGGCCCGGGTCGAAGACCGTTCTGCCCTCGACAGCCATCGCCAAGTGCGACATCCGGCTGGTCGAGGCCATGCGCGCCGCCGACATTTTTGAGCGGGTCAAGGCCCATGTCGCGCGGCATGCGCCCGAGGTCGAGGTCGTCTATCAAGGCAGCATGGAGCCGAGCAAGACCCCGATCGAGTCGATCTACACCGAGCCCCTCCGCCAGGGCATCGTCGACGCTCAGGGGGCCGAGCCGCTGTTTGTGCCGGCGCTGGGCGGTAGCCTGCCCGACTACGTCTTTACCAAGATTCTGGGCATCCCCGCCTTCACCGTGCCGTACGCCAATGCCGATGAGGCCAATCATGCCCCGAACGAGAACCTTGAGCTGTGGCGCTTTATCGCCGGCATCAAGACCGGCGCGGCGATGCTGACCCGCCTGGGTGATCTCTCCTGATCCAATTCTCGGATGCGATGATGCCCGGCTCCGCCGGGCATCATCGCATCCGAGAATCCCTAAGCGAACAACGGTTCAAACTGACCCGCCGTGGCGATCAGCGCCTCCTGCTCCGCCGGGCTGAGCGGGCTGAAATGCTCGCAGGCGTTGAGCACCAGGGGCAGCACCCGCGTGTCGCCAACGGTGCAGATGCCGGTCACGCCCGGCTGGGACAGGGTGAAGTTCACCGCGGCCTGGATGCGGGCGGGGTCGGTGAAGGGCTCATACCAGGTCGTGGCGGTCTTCGCCCGGGTCCCCCACGGCGCGCGGGTGATCGACTTGATCGCCATCACCCCAATATCCCGGTCGCGGCAGGCCTTGAGCAGCGCCTCGCCGTTCTCGCGATACACCGGGTTGGCCCACTGCACGAAATTCACCGGGAACAGGACCGAGTCGAAGTCAAAGCGGTTGAGCGCCTCGCGAAAGACAGCCGGGCTCTCGACGCCGTGGCCGGTAATGCCGATGTAGCGGGTCAGCCCCTGCTCGCGCGCTTCACGAACGGCATCCAGCGCGCCGCCCGGCCGGGTGGCCTCGTCCAACTGGGCCATCGTCGTCACGGCGTGGAGCTGGAAGAGGTCGAAGGCCTTGACCTGCAACCGCTCGAGCGAGCGGCGCAATTCCGCGGCCGCGCCCTCGCGGCTGCGTTCCTGCGTTTTGCAGCCCAGGAAGAAGCGCTCGCGCAGTTTGGGCATCCACGGCCCGAGGCGCTCCTCGGCCCTGCCATAGGACGGCGCGACGTCAATGTGGTTGAGCCCGTGCTCGCCGATCAGCTTGACCGTCGCATCGGCAACATCCTGATCGACCGACCCAAAGGCGGCCGCGCCAAAAATCGCGACCGTGCTCATGTGCCCGCTCCGGCCAAAACGTCTGGTTAACATGTTCTGTCCTCCTGCGATGATCATAGCCCTGAATCGCCGATTGGTTTCGGAAGCGAACTGCCCCGGCTTCGCCGGGGCAGTTCGCTTCCGACAAGCCTATTGGTCGCCGAGGTAATCGCGGAGCCGGGACAGTTCGCTTCCGATGAAGCTATTGGTCGCCCAGATAGTCGCGGAGCTTGCGGCTGTGGTGCGGGTGGCGCAATTTGCGCAAGGCTTTGGCCTCGATCTGGCGCACCCGCTCGCGGGTGACATGCAGGGCCTGCCCGACTTCCTCAAGGGTGTGGGTCTTTCCGTCCTTGAAGCCAAAGCGCATTTCCAGCACGCCCCGCTCGCGCTCACCGAGGTTGCCCAGTTCCTTGCGGACCTGCTCCTTGAGCATTTCGAGCGATGCGCTGTCGGAGGGCGACATCTCGGTCTCGTCCTTGATGAAGTCGGCCAGCATGCTGCTCTCTTCGCTGCCCACGGGCGTATCCAACGACATCGGCTCAACTGCCGCGCCCAGGATCTGCTGCACGCGCTTGACCGCCTGCTCGCGTTTGCGGATCAGCATCGGGTCGAGCGGCTTGCCGGTCTTCTCGGCCTCGAGGATCTGCATCTGCTCGCGTTCGGTGAAAACGTTCATCTCCATCGCCAGATCCTCGGAGGTCGGCTCCTGGCCCAGCTCCTGGGTCATGCGGCGCTGCAGGCGCAGGATCTTGTTGATGGTCTCGACCAGATGGACGGGGATGCGAATGGTGCGGGCCTGGTCGGCGATGGCCCGGCTGATGGCCTGGCGGATCCACCAGGTGGCATAGGTGCTGAACTTGAAGCCCAGCCACGCGTTAAATTTGTCCGTTGCGCGCAGGAGGCCCATGTTGCCCTCCTGGATCAGGTCCGAGAAGGAGATGCCGCGCCCGATATATTTCTTGGCGATGCTGACGACCAGACGCAGGTTCGAATTGACCAGCAGCTTGTGGGCGCGATCGCTCAGGGACTGCAGCCCGATCAGATGCTCCTCCGCGTCCTCCGGCGAAGGGAGCCAGGCCATGACCTCATCCCACTCCAGAGAGCCAAGCGCGTCATCAGGCATCTGCTCGAGCTGCTCAACAACCGGCGCGGGCAGAATCATCGCCGAGAGCATCGCGTCAAACATCGGCCGGCTGATCTGGGTGACGGTCGGATCGGTCACCCATCCGATGCCGCGCAGATAGGCGCGCATATACGAAGGCGTGTTATCGCCAAATCGGGCCGGGGTCAAGCGCGCATCGGCGATCAGCGCCGCGAAATCAGGCGCAATGAACGGTTCCTTTGGTGTGGCGGCGTCCACGCGCCGGCGGGCTTCGACACTCATCTCGCGCCATGCCTTGATCAGGCGATTGAACGCGGACTCGAGCACGGCCTCGGCGCCCAGTTCCTTGCGCACGAGCGCCACCAGCGAGGTCGCCCGGATGACGGCGCTGATACGAAGCTCCTGGTCTGCCGTCAGCAGCGGCGTCTCGCCAATCTCACGCAGATACATTCGGACCGGATCGGCGCCTTCGCCGCCGCCGCTCCCATCGCCCTCGCCGCCGCGGCGCTTTTCCAGATCGCTGAGATCATCCTGGGCGTCATCGTCGGCTTCCGCCAGGGCATACGCTGCGGCGAGATCGTCCTCGTCGGAATTGAACAGATCGGGGCTGGAGTCCGGGCCGCCGTCCTCGGCCAGATCGTCGTCAACAGCCTCCTCGATCGCGTCCGCATTGCCTTCCATCAGGACCTGGGCGGGGTCCAGGTCATCCAGATCCCGCGCGGGGGCGGTGCGCGCGCCAACGCGACCCGCTCGGGTCGTCTTGGCTTTGGGGCTCTTGCGCTGAGGCGTTATCACGAGATAGATGACGTTGGGTTCAAAGGGCGCGGCAAAGCAAAAGCCGCCCCCCGAAACCCATATCGAACGGTATTGTAGCGACGAATTGAAATAGCGCGGTCAAACGGAGGTGGGCATGAGAGCCGCGAAAATCTGCGTAATCTGCGGATAGATGTTTGGCGCGCGTTCATGGTCCGAGATGGGCCAACACCGCGCGCGCAATCTCCTGCGCCGCATCGGGGCGGGCCACCCGCGCAGACGCTTCACCCGCGCGCGCGCGCGCTTGAGGATCGGCCAGCCAATCTGCCGTCTGGGCGAGCACGCCATCGTGGGTGGGGCGGAATACCGCGGCGCCGTGATCGAGCATGTAGTCGCGATTCCCGTCTTCCTGACCGGGCACAGCGTCATAGATGATGATCGGCAACCCGGCCGCCAGGGCTTCGCACAACGATCCCGTGCCAGCTTTTGTAATAACGATATCGCTGGCGCCCATCAACTCCGCGACGTTGTCGACAAAACCCAGCACCCGGGTGGGCAGACTCGCCTCAAGGGCGTCCAGAGCCGCCTTCAGCGCGGCATTCCGCCCGCAAATCACGATCAATTGCGCGCGCAGCGACGAGCGCATCAGCTCGGCCGCGGTCGCGTAGAGCTCGCCCATCCCCTCGCCGCCGCCCATCAGCAACAACACCGGCGTGTCAGCGGCCAGCCCGAGCGCGCTGCGCGTCTCCGGTCCCGCCTGCAGGCGGCTGACAAAATCCGGCTGGATCGGATACCCGGCGACGGCGAGGCGGTCGGGAATCAGGCCGTGCCGCATCGCCTGCGCTCGCACCTCTTCGTTGGGCACGAAGACCAGGTCGGCCACCGGCGTGAAATGAAAAGCATGCACATCGCGCAGGTCGGTCACCACGTGCATATAGCGCGCTTTGCTCCCGGTCGCCAACAGGGCCCGCGGAACGAACGGGTTGAAGTGCGGCTGGCACGAGACATACACGTCCGCCCGCGTGTCGCGCTCGAAGGCGATCACCCGCCGGCCATCGAGGGCCATGGCCCAGGCGCCGATCAGGCGCCGCCGCTGATCGCCATCCAGGGCGTGATAGCTCAGCCGGTGCAGCCACGGCGCGCGGCGCATCGTGTCGGCATAAGTCGCCTCGCTTCGGTTGAAGGGAAAGGGCAGATAGGCGATGCTGTTGGAGAGCGTCACCCGATGCGCGCCGCCTGCGCGTGACAGAATCGCCTGCTCGATGGCCTCCGCGGCGGTGCGATGACCGCCGCCCGTGTCGGAATAGAGGAGCGCAATATGGGCCATTTTGAGGTGATTCTAGCCGCCCCGGCCCGGGAGTATCATAACCACAATTCCTTCCATACGGAGATCACCACATGCGAAACAAGATCACCATCATCGGCGCCGGATTTGTCGGCGCCACCACCGCACACTGGCTGGCCGAACGCGAAGTGGGCGACATCGTCCTCCTCGACATCCCGGCCACCGAGAACATGCCCAAGGGCAAGGCCCTCGACCTGGCCGAAGCCGGCCCTGTGCTCGGCTATGACACCAAGGTGACCGGCACCACCGACTACGCCGACATCAAGGACAGCGACATCGTCGTCGTCACCGCCGGGGTGGCCCGCAAGCCCGGCATGACCCGCGAGGACCTGGTCGGCATCAATCAGAAGATCATCACCGATGTGGCCAACAACATTGCCGCAGCGGCGCCCAACGCCATCGTCATCGTCGTCACCAATCCGCTGGACACGATGGCCTTTCTGGCCTACAAAGTCCTCAGCCAGCATGGCTTCCCGAAGAACCGGGTGATGGGCCAGGCCGGGGTGCTCGACAGCGCCCGGATGCGGACCTTCATGGCGATGGAAATGGGCGTCAGCGTTGAGAACACGCATGCCTTTGTGCTGGGCGGCCACGGCGACGAGATGGTCCCGCTCACCCGCTATAGCACCATCGCCGGCATCCCGATGACGGAGATGATGCCCAAGGAGCGCGTCGACGCCATCGTCCAGCGCACCCGCGCGGGCGGGGCCGAGATCGTCAACCTGCTCAAGACCGGCAGCGCCTACTACGCCCCCGGCGCGGCCGTGGCTGAGATGGTCGAAGCCATCCTCAAGGACAAGAAGCTTGTTCGCCCCTGCGCGGCCTATCTCGACGGCGAGTATGGCCTGAGCGACATGTACTTCGGCGTCCCGGTCGTGCTGGGCCGCAACGGCATCGAGAAGATCATCGAAGTCAAGCTCAACGATGACGAAGCCGCGATGATGAAGAAGAGCGCCGACCTCGTGCGCGGCACGATGAGCGCGCTCAAGTTCTAGAAGCCCAAAGTACATCCTGCGAGATGGCAATCCCCGCGCTTCGCGCGGGGATTGCCATCTCGCAAAACATTCTCAGGCCGGCTTATCATGTGCGCCATGCGCACCCTGCGGGCCAGCCTGCTCGATGAACCGCCCCAGCGGGTGATGGCGATTGCCGAAGCCTGGGACATCCCGCTCGAAGCGGCCTCGCCGGCCGAAATGGCCGAAGCCCTCTCGACCGCGATGCGCGAATCGGACATTGACGGCGCCCCGGCCGCCCTGCGCGTGCGGGACGGCCTGCCCGCCGACGCCCTGGCCGCGCTCAACCAGCTTCTCGCTTCCAGCGGCCGATTGCCCGCCGCAGCCTTTGAGCGCCGCTTTGGCGAGATCCGACCGATGGGACCGGGCCGGCTCGAGCGCGAGCGTCCCTGGCGCGCGCCCGCCAACGCCGCCGAGACGCTGTGGTACCGCGGTTTCATCTTCCGTGCCTTTGATCGCGCCGCCCGCGACCCGGCCGAGTGGTTTTTCGTGCCGGCCGAGCTTCTGGAAGCGCTGACACCCCAGACCGCGCCAACTGTGACACCGGGCCCTTCGACAAGCTCAGGGCCCGGCCCTGCCGAGATCGACTCCAATCTGCTCGACGACATCACCACCCTGCTCATTCACATTCAAACCGAGGACGCCCGCCTCCGGCGCGACGGCGAGTGGGCGCGCGAGTCACGCCAGACGGCCGGCCGCTGGCTGCGCGATCCAGACGGTGTGGCGGATGGCCGGCCGGGCGGGCGCTTTGCCTTTCTGACCGGGTTGATCGCGGCGATGGGCTGGGCGCGCGCGCAGGATGGCCGCCTGCGCCTCAACCCGCAACCGGTGGCAAGCTGGTTGCAGCTCACGCCCGGCCGCCAGCGCGACGCGCTGTTCGCCGCCTGGCGCGACAACCCCGACTGGAACGATCTGTGGCGGGTCGAGGGGCTGTCGTTTGAGATGACCCACGCCTGGTCCAATGCGCCCGTTCGGGAGCGCCAATCGGCGCTGCGCGCGCTCGAGGCGGCGGCCGAACGCGCCGCGCCAGGCGGCTGGCAAACGCTTTTACGCGACCTGCGCTCATCGCTGCCGCGCTGGCGGGTCATGGCGGCCGCCAGCGCGCTCGTTGCGCTCGTCAAGCGCGACGCGCCGGAGTTCATGCGCCCGGATGGGCGCTACGACACCTGGCACATCCGCGATACGCGGACCGGCGATTTTCTAAACGGGTTTGAGCATTGGGACCGGATCGAAGGCGCTTATCTGATGGCCCTGCTCAGCGGTCCGCTGGTGTGGCTCGAGACCGATCGGCTGAGCGAGCCCGCCATCGCCACGCCCGAACCCAGTCTGCGCCTGGGAAAAGGCGCGGAAGTGATCGCCCTGCCCGGCGCGCGCTTTGCCCGCTTCCAACTGGCAAGGATCGCCCAGATCCTGGGCCCGCGCGAGGATGGCGGCTGGGGGTTCGGCCTTACCCCGCGCGCGCTGGGGACGGCCGCGCGCCAGGGCATCACCGAACAACGCGCGATCGAGTTCCTCCAGAAAGGCGCCGGCGCGTCCCTGCCCGCGGCGCTGTCACGGGCCATCGGCCGGGCTATCGAGCGCGGGGCGGAAGCGCGAGCCGAGGCCGGCGTGTTGCTGCGCGCCCGCGAGCCGGCCATCCTCGACGCGCTGCTGCGGCTGGATGCGGGCCGGCGAGGGTTGATCGAACGCGTTGGCCCCGGGGTCGCCCTCATCCGCCCGGCGGACGTCGCCGCCATCGCCGCGGCCGCGGCGGAGATGGGGATGCTGATTGATATTGAGGCTGTCTGAACCTCGGAGGTAGGCGCCATCGAATCGAGCCTGCCCGGATGTCGCGGCGCCCACCTCCGAGGCGCAGACATGTCACGGCGCAGCGCCCGCCACAAACGCCAGGATCGTCCCGGGGTGCTGATCGGTGGCGAGCAGGAAACCCCGCCCCGGCAGCTCGGCCAGGCCTTCCCAGTTGCGGGCCGTGGCGCAGTTCAACAGCGTCAGTTGGACGGGCGGCGTTTCGGTCCGCTCGATCCGCCCGCCCGCTGCGCGCAGCTCAACCAGCCGCTCAACCTGCGGGCAGACGGCATGCGTGGCGCCCGCGCCAAAGCGGGCGGCGATCGGGTCGGCGGCGGGCCTGAGCTTGTCGCGATCGCCGGGGAAGAAGTAGTTGATCACCCAGAACCGGCCATCGGTCCCGGCCGGGGTCGCATCGGTCAGGCGGTACTCGAGCGCCGTCATCGTCATCGCCGGCGCGGCGGCCAGACGTGTCGGCCCCGGCTCGAAGACATGCGCGACCGGGCGCGGGTTGACGTTCGCGCCATTGGCTTCGTAGAAGGTGATCAGGCGCCCCTCCACGACGGTCAAGGCTTCATCGGCGGTGTTGTCCAGTCCGGCCTGGGCGGGAATCTCCATCCGCGTCAACGCGCTCAGGCTTGCCGCCGACCCATCGGCGGCGATCTGCCCGGCGACGATATCGCCCAGCATCGCCCCCAACCCGGGCAACCCGCGCTGGGTCTCGATGGTCAGGAACATCCGATCACCGACAAAAGCGATCGCCTCGTAGCCCTGGTAGCCGCCAACACGAAACGGGATGCCATCTTCGTCCAACGGAACGAGCCTGGGCGCAGGCGGATCGAGGGTCCGGCCGTCCAGAAAGTCGAGGATGGCCTGCCGGCGCAGCGCGAACATCCCGCCAAAGCGGTCGGGGTATTGCGGCAGCAGGATCAAATCGTCGCCGTGCCAGGCCAGGCCGGAGATCTCGGCCAGGGGGGTGTCGAGCGGCGCGGCCAGGGGGATGACCCGAACCTGCGCCTCGGCCGGCGCGCCCGGGTTGGGTGTCGCGGTCGGCGCGGTCGCTGAACAGGCGGCCAGGGCCAGGGCGACGAGGATCAGACGACGCGCCTTCATCGCGCCGATGATACGCTCCGAACATCTCCTCCAACAGAAGTCTGAGTCTGAGTCCGCGTTGGCGGCCCGCAACGCCGGTTGCATTTGACAGCCCGCGTTTGATCCATAGAATCCGTCCATCATTTCGCAACGCAGCCGGTCCATATCCGGCGAGCCCCGCAGGAGAAAACAGGGACCATGCTGACCGTAGATGCAATTACCCACATCATGATCGGCGCGTTGATGGTGATCCTGCTCATCGTCGCCATTCGCCAGCTCCGGCGCAAGTTCAGTTCGTATGGCCTGATCATCGTCGCCCTGATCATCGGGTTGATCTACGAGAATCTGATCCTCGGGGTGGGCGGGCTGATCGGCTATGGCGAAACGCTGAAGACGCTGAATACACCCCGCTTCATCTCGCATGCGCTGTTCACCCCGATGCTGATCATCTATGCCTTCGGGATGGCCCGGATGGCGGGGCTGAAATGGGCCCAATCGCGGGCCTGGCACTTCGCTTTTTGCGTGCTTGCCACCGGCCTCATCGCGTTTGGCGCGTTTCAGGACATCCTCAACCTGAAGCTCGTGCCGTATGAGGCCGGCGCGCAGGTGCCGGGGTATCGGAACGACTTCGCGCTGCTCAAGGGCCCGCCCATCCCGGCGGTGAGCGCCATCCTCGTCGTCATTGTCGTCGGCGTGCTCTTGCTGTGGCGGAGGCGCTGGGGCTGGCTGCTCGCCGGCGGCGCGCTCATGCTCGTCGGCGCGATGCTGATGCTGCGCTTTCCGCTGGGGGGCAATCTTGGCGAGTTGGCCCTCGGGCTGGCCATCGTGGCCACCTACCTTGCGGCTGAACGGGGCGCGCTTCGAGCGCCCCAGACGGCGCAAACGGCCCCGGCCTGACCGGAATTGCGAGCCCCGCTCGCCTCCCGTATAATTGATTCCCGCAACCAATACGGGACGCTATTTCCGCCATCCCGCGACAGCGGAGCGAGATCGAAGAGACAACGAGGTAACCGACATGTCAGGACACAGCAAATGGGCCACCATCAAGCGCGCGAAAGGCGCCACCGACGCCAAGCGCGGCGCCCTATTCACCCGCCTCGGCCGTGAAATCGCCGTCTCGGCCCGCGAAGGCGGCGGCAACCCCGAAACGAATTTCCGCCTGCGCCTCGCCATTGACAAGGCCAAGGACGCCAACATGCCCAAGGACAACGTCGAGCGCGCGATTGCGCGCGCCACCGGGGCGGGCGGCGAGGGCGTCATCCTCGAGGAGCTCTATTACGAGGGCTACTTGCCGTGCAAAGTGCCGGTCATGATCAAGGTCGTCACCGACAACCGCAACCGCACCGCGGCTGATGTGCGCAAGACCCTGACCCGCTCGGGCGGGATGATGGGCGAGGGCGGCTCGGTGGGTTGGCAGTTCAAGCGGATGAGCTATTTCGTTATCGAGCGCAAGGAAGGCGTCGATCCGGACAAGGTGTTCGAGGCCGCCCTCGAAGGTGGGGCCGAGGACGTCAAGACCGGGGATGCCGTCATCGAGGTCTTCGCCGATGCCGATCAGTTCCGCTTTGTGCGGGACGCCCTGCAGGCGGCCAATATCAAGGT
>JAGOCU010000044.1 GCA_017998555.1 Thermoflexales bacterium | reverse complement strand
TGCTGTCGGGGGCGTCGCCGAGATCCGGGCAGATCGCGCTGCCGACCACGGTGTTGCTGCTGCCCTCAAACACCACGCCACCCATGGCCAGGCGGTACTGGGCCGTGTTGGTGAAGACCCGGCTGCACGGATACACATCGATGATCCGGGCCCGCACCCAGACCTGCCAGGGCAGCATCTGCGGGGCCGTGATGACCGTCTCGGCGGCAATCGCGCGCCCGCCGTCCAGCACCCGCGCCACGCCGTGGTTGGTCCGGACGCTCAGGGCGACCACGCCCTCCGGCATCGCATCGGTGATGCGGGCCGCGGTCTGGGCCACGGGCTCGATCCCGTCGGCATCCAGGTTAAGGGTGAAGAACACCTCGCCCAGCGGCATCAGGGCGGCCAGGCCGGTCGGATCCGTCGACGTCGCGCCCGGGGTGATCCCGGTCGTGTCGGTCAGAATCCGCTTGGTGAGGGTGATGTGCGGATTCGGCCGGATGCATTCGATGATCGTGGAAGCCGCCGACTCGCGCACCACCCCACCCGACCACAGATGGGCAACATTGGTGATCGGGGCGAGCGGACAACCGGTCACCCGGACCCGGATGTTGACGCGCGCGATTGCGTTGGGCGACAACATCCCCCACCAGTAGGCAGTTCCGTTCGGTCCATGAGCGGGGTTGAAGACCGTGCCCAGGGTCGCGACCGAGGGGTTGATCTCTTCCCAGTCGATCAGGCCGCCGAATGACACACCGGATGGCAGCGCGTCGGTGAGGTATGCCGTCGCCGGCGCCGTGCCGCCCGCGTGCTGGACCAGAATGGAATAGGTGAAGACATCGCCCAGGTGCAGCGGGCCGATCGGGGCGGTCTTGGTGATGTAGACCGGGCCGGGCTGCCCCACCGGTTCACCGGGCCGGTAGTAGTCCTCGGTCTCGCCCATGGCGTAGAAGAAGGGCGGGTTCGGGCCGCGCCCGTCCGCCAGGCCGGTCGTCGTCGTCATCGGGATCGGCCGCTCGCTCAGGCTGAAGCGCAGCCAGACCGGGGCGTTGGGCATGTCATCCCGCACCAGCATCGTCGGCACGTTCAGATCGACAAAGCCGCCGGCCGGGGGCAGCCCGACCGCCCAGTTCTGCACGATCCACTCGAACGCTTTGGGAACGATCGTTGTGCCGACCGTCTGCGGGCAGTTCTTCCAGTCGGCCCAGTCGCCGTCGCGATTGCCGTCGCGCCAGACGTTGAGATACATCGCCTGCAGGTTGGCCGGCAAGGGCAGCGCCGTGCGGCGCACCCGGACCCGCAGGGTGGTCGTCCGGCAGTCGGCGAACGGCACGTTGGGGTTGAGCCAGCCGTCGTCGCCTTCATCCATGTTCGCGACGTCGGCCCCGCCGTTCAGGATATTCGTCACGATATCTGCGTCGGGCAGCAGGTCGGCGTCGGCCTCTCGCGTAACGTTGTTGCCCAGGTAGATGATGTTGGCTCGCGAATGGCGCGGGCCGGCGTCCTGGCCGGGGGGTGTGCTGATATACGCGCTTGGGAAGCGCCCGGGGATGCCGCCGCCCATCGGGTAGGCCGTGTTGGTGTACCAGGCGCCATAGGCGTTGAAAGTCGAGTCCGGCGCGTCGCCAAAATCGCCGACCTCCTGGGTGACCGTGATGGTGACCTCGGTCTCGGCCATGCCGGTCGGATCGCCGCCGCCACTGGACGGCTTCATGACCTTATCGGACGATTTGCCAAGCAGCGGCGCGTACTCCGTCACAGTCAACCGGAAGCGCAAGGCGGTCTCGGGCGCGCCGATGGTCGGGGCAACAAAGTCCGTGCTTGGCGCGTCCGGCGCGGTCAGCGTCACCGGCGGCCCGTCGATCTGCTCCCAGTGGAAATCCAGCAGGTTGGCGGGATCGCCCGCCATCGAGCCGCTGCCATCCAGCGTCACTGAGTCGGTTTCAAACACGACCCGGTCCGAACCGGCCGACGCCGTCGGCGTCGTGTTGGCCCGGTTGACGATGTAGTCCTCGGTCTCGCCATAGGCGTAGCCCAGATCGGGGCCGCGCCCGTCGCCATACAGCCCGCCCAGCGGCTTGGGCGACATCTGATCGCTCAGCGTCAGGCGGAGCCAGGCGGGCCTGGTGATCATCGCCGTTGGCCAGAACACCGGCGAGGTGGTTGGAACGGTGATGACCAGCATGCCCGGCGCGCCGGTCGGGATGAGCTGGTCGATCAGGATGTGCTCGGGCGAGGCGACATTGCCCGGGCACTGGAAGAGGTCGGCCCAGTCGCCATCGCGATTGACGTCGAGCCAGGCATTGAGATAGGCATTGGCGCCCACGATCGGGTTCGTGACGTTGATCGATACCCGCAGTTGGGCGACCTGGCAGTTGACGGGCGACGGTCGGGCGAGCAGACCGTCATCCCACAGATCGAGGTTGGCCGTGTTGGAGATCGGGCGCAGGTTATTCGGCCCGTCCGCGTCAGGGCCCTGATCGGCCTCGCTTTCGATACTGAAGCGCGGTCCGAGATGGATCGGCCCGGCATTCTGGTGCTTTGGCCCGCGGGGCTGGCCAGGCGGTGAGTCGAAGACGGTCGGGAACGCAGCCGGCACGCCGGTATAGGCCAGCATGGGCGCGCCGAAATGGTTGCTGCTGTCCGGCGCGTCACCGAGATCGGGGCACGGCACGACATAGGCGGGTGCCTGGGCCAGGCCGTTTTGGCTGCCGCCGGCCGGACCGCTCGACCACTGGGCGGTGTTGACGATCGCCTGCCCGCACTGGGCGCTGTTCGCCAGGCGCGCCCGCACAATGAGGGTGGCCAGCGAGTTTCCCTGAGGCACCGGGGTGAGCCAGCGCACCATGTTCGTCGCTGAGAGGATTTCGACCTGCCCGATCGGCGCCCAGGCCGTCTCCAGAACCAGGAAGGGCGGCAGTGTGTCAGTGATCGCCATGGCAAATGCCGACGGCGCATCTTCGACCGCCGTATCGATCTGGAAGTCCAGGCTCAGGTTGGGTCCAATCGTGATGGCCGGCCCGCCCACAACGGAGGTGATCTTCTTGGTCACCGTGATGGCCGGCCCGACCGTTTCAGGCCCGGCCGTCTGGCCAGGCGCGGCCAGCGCGCCAGCCACTGGCGCAGTTGCCGCGGGGATCTGGAGCGCCGCCGCGCCATTCAGGATCGACGCCGCAAGGAGCGCCGCCGTCAACGTTGCGGTTACGAAGCGATGCAGTTTTCGAGTGTTCATGCTGTCCTCCCGTCCGAGCCGGCGCCATTCGCGCCAGTTCGATCGAGTGTAGGGAGCCTGAACCAATTCGGCAAGTCCCGCCAGAGCCCGCAGGCCGTACAATCGGCCATACAAAACTGTACGGCGCGGCGGTTCGCTCGCGGCGCCGATATTCCAAGCCATGCCCATCTCCTGGACTGACCGTTTTTCTGCCGGCGCGCGCGAAATGCGCGGCTCGACCCTGCGGCGCATCTTCCGCGATTCCCGCCGCCCGGGGATGATCTCGCTGGCCGGCGGCGCGCCCGCCCCCGAAGTCTTTCCGGTCGAGGACATCGCGGCCGCGTCCGAGCGGGCGCTGCTCCAGCACACCGTGGACGCCCTGCAGTACGGCCTGACCGAGGGGTATCTCCCGCTTCGGCAGTTTCTGACCGGACGGATGAATGGGATGGGGATGAACGTCACCCCCGAGCATTTCATGATCACGGTCGGCTCGCAGCAAGCCATCGACCTGGTCGGTAGGCTGTTCATCGATCCGGGCACCCTGGTCGCGATCGAAGATCCGACCTACATGAGCGCCGTGACGGCGTTCGCCCCCCAGCGCCCGACCTATGTGACGATTCCCGTCGATGACGATGGCTTGGACGTGGACAAGCTCGAGGCGATCCTGAAGGGCGGCGCGAAGCCAGCCTTCCTCTACACCATCCCGGCCTTCCAGAATCCAACGGGCGTGTCGCTGTCGATGGACCGCCGCCGGCGCCTGCTCGAACTGGCCGACCGCTACGATTTGCCCATCGTCGAGGATGATCCGTATGGCGAGCTGGCCTTCGAGGGCGAGCCGATGCCGCCGCTCGCAGCGCTGGATTGCCAGATGTATGGGGCGCTCACGCATGTGATCTACATGAGCACCTTCAGCAAGCTGATCTCGCCCGGGCTGCGGGTGGCCTGGGTGGCCGCGCCCAGGGACGTGATCGCGAAGATGGCTTTTGCCAAACAGGGGATGGACCTGCACGCATCGTGCCTGTCCCAGGTCATCGTGCACGAGGTGTGCGCCGACGGGCTGCTCGAGCGGCACATGCCGATCATCCGGGCCACGTATCGCGCCCGCCGCGACGCCATGCTGGCCGCGCTGGCCGAGACGATGCCGGACGGATTCCGTTGGACAAAGCCGCGGGGCGGCATGTTCGTGTGGCTGACCCTGCCCGAGGGCTGGGACTCCGAGGGGCTGATCCAGCTTGCCCTCGACAAGCTGGTCGCGTTTGTGCCCGGGTTCCCGTTCTACGCCAACGGCGGCCCGCGCAACACCGCCCGGCTGAGCTTCGCCAACCCGACCCCGGACAATATCCGAACGGGAATTGCGCGTCTGGGCGAGGCCGTTCGGGCGTATCGGCCTTAAGGATTCTGATGGATGGAAGCATCCCGATCGAGCGTGAAGGACGCTCGGCGAACACCTTAAAGGTTGGCCCCCGTACGCGTATACCTGCCACAGTCCCATGCGGGCCAACCTTTAAGGTGTTCGTCCTGGGCGCGCCCTGACCATGTTCGGCGACTGGCTCAAGCAACGCCGCAAGACGCTGGACCTGACCCAGGCCGAGCTCGCCGGCCAGGCTTCCTGCTCGCCGGTGACGATCGAGAAGATCGAATCCGGCCAGCGCCGTCCCTCAAAACAGCTCATCGATCTGCTGGCCACCGCGCTCAACATCGACCCGGCCGAGCGCGAGGGCTTTTTGTTGGCCGCCCGGGCCGGGCGCGCGCCCGAGCCCGCCACACCGGCGCAGCCGCCCGCGCGCCATCGGCGCATCCTGAACCTGAGCGCGCCTCCCACCCGCCTGATCGGGCGGGAGGCCGACCTGGCGGCCGCCGAACAGATGCTGGCTGGCGAAGGCGAGCGTCTGCTCACCCTGACCGGCGCGCCGGGGATCGGCAAAACACGCCTGGCCGCCCAGCTCGCAACGCGGCTGCTCCCCAGGTTCGCGGAGGGCGGTTGTCTGGTGGAACTTGCGCCCGTCGAAGACGCGGCCTGGGTGCCCGACGCGATCGCCCGGGCGCTGCGCCTGCCGCCCGTCGACCCGCGCCCGGCGACCGAGCAGGTCATCGACGCCCTGCGCGAGCGGACAACGCTCCTGGTGCTCGACAATTTCGAGCATGTGCTCCCGGCCGCCGAATTTGTGGCGCGCCTGCTGGGCGACTGCCCGGCCCTCAGCATCGTTGTCACCAGCCGCGAGCCGCTGCGCCTGCGCGCCGAGCGCGTGCTGGCCGTCCCGCCCCTGGCGGTGAGCAACGAAGGAAACTCATCCCTAGCGCCGGCCGTCCGCCTGTTTGTCGAACGGGCCCGGGCCGCCCAGCCCGCGTTCGGGTTGGCGCCGGGGATCGCCGCTGACATTGCGGCGTTATGCGCGCGGCTGGACGGCCTGCCGCTGGCGATTGAACTGGTGGCGGCCCGGGCGGCGGTCCTCGACTTCCATGCGCTTGCGCGGGCAGGGTTGCCCGCGTTGTCGGCGGCGACGGACGGCTTTGTCGACCTGCCGGCCCGCCAGCGCACGCTCCGGGACGCGATCGGCTGGAGCTATCGTCTGCTCGGTCCGGAGGCGCAGCGCGTATTCCGGCATCTGGCCATTTTCGCCGGAGGCGCGGATGAGGATGCGCTGGCCGCTGTGCTGGAGGACGAACCTGAACCCGCAACGTTGGGCGAGATCCTCGTCGATCTGCGCGACAAGCACCTCATTGCGCCCATCCGGGATGGGCGCAGGCGCGGTGCGCGCTGGGGGATGTTGAGCACCCTGCGCGAGTTCGGGCTCGAGATGCTCGACGCCGCGGGCGAACGCGCGGCTGCTCGCGCGCGGCACGCGGCCTGGTATGCCCGCGCGGCGGACATCGCCGCGCCCCTGATCGGCGCTTCCGGCGGGCAAGCCAGCCTGGAGGCGCTCTCGCGCGAGCACGACAACCTGCGCGCGGCGTTCGAGCAGTTGATCGAGGCGGCGCCGGCCAAAGCATTGCGCCTGGCCGCCGCTCTGGCCCGCTTCTGGCGGCTGCGTGGGCATTACGAGGAGGGTCGGCTCCGGCTCGAGCGCGCGCTCGCTCAGCCGGCCGGGAGCGGGCTGGACGCCCTGCTGACCCGGGCCTGGGCGCTGCGCGGCCTGTCGCGCCTGGCCTTCAAACTCCGCGACGTTGCTCGCATCCGCGGGCTGGCGGCCGAGCAGACCGCGCTTGCCGGCCAGATCGCTCGGCTCGCCCCGCCCGCCGCCGATCCATCAGAGGATGCGGCTCTGGCGATCGCCGCCAACGCCTTGTTTGAGGAAGGCCAGGCCGCCCGGATCGCCGGCGACTATGGCGTGGCCACGATTCACTTGAATGCCGGGCTGGCCGCGCATCTGCGACGCGAGGACACCGAGGGGGTGGCCGGCTGCTACTACGAACTGGGCAGGGTGGCCGCCAACCGCGGCGCGCATACCGAGGCCTGCGACTGGCTCGAACAATCGGCGGCGGCCTATCGCGACGCCGACCTGCTGTCCGAGCTCTCACACTGCCTGATCTATCTGGGTGACGAGCGCACGATTCTGGGCGAGTTCAGCCCGGCGCGCCGCACGCTGACCGAGGCAATCACGCTGTGCCAGCGTCTGGGTGACGGCAACAGCCAGGCCATGGCGATGTATGCCCTGGCCTGCCTGCTGGCCTACGAGGGACGGATCGACGAGAGTCGGGCCCGCTATGAGGAAACCCTCGCCCTGTTGCGGGCGCAGGGCGGCGACCGGGCCGCGATCGCGTGGACGCAGGCGCTGTACGCCGACACGCTCACCTGGGCCGGCGCCTACGCCAACGCGCGCGACATGCTGGACGAGGCCATGGCCGTGTTTGCGCTCACCGGCGCGCGGCACCCGATCCTGGCGGCATCGATCACCCGGGCCCGGCTCGCCCTTGCGATCGGCGACACCGCCGCCGCGCGCGGTCCAGCCGAGCGGGCCGAAGCCCTGGCCCGCGAATTGGGCGACAAAGACCGGCTGGCGGGCGCGCTGGGCGCGTTGAGCGCGCTGGCCCGGCGCGAAGGACTTCTGGCCCGGGCGGTGGAGCTGGCGGAGACCCGGGTGGATTTATTGCGTGATGCGGGCAGCCGCTCGGATCTGCCCCTGGCCCTGACCGACCTGGCGGGAATGCGCGCGGCCCGGCAGGAGTGGGCGCCTGCGCGAGCGGCATGCGCCGAAGCGCTCCGGATCATGGCCGAGACCGGCGGTCGTTTGGCCGGGCCAGACTGCCTCGAGCATGCGGCGCGCGCGCTGGCCGGGCAGGGCGCGCGAAAGGCGGCCGCGCAGGTATGGGGAACGGCGGCGGCCCTGCGCGAAACGTGCGGATTGCCCGTGGCGCCGGCCGAAGCCGCCGCGCATACGGCCTTTGCGGCCGGGCTGCGAAACGCGATGGCCGCCGCGGCTTTTGGCCGGGCGCTTGGCGCGGGACGGCGTCTTACGTTTGACCAGGCCTGTTCGCTCGCGTCAATCCAGTCTTCTTGACGCGAAATACCCTGCCCCGGCTTACGCCGGGGCAGGGTATTTCGCGTCAAGAGAGATTTGTGGTGGCGCCAGCCAGCTACATCCGCTTCAGATACTCGCGGATCATCAGGGCCGCGGTCGCGCCCTCGCCGACGGCGCTGGCCACCTGTTTGGTGGCGCCCTTGCGCACGTCGCCGGCGGCGAACACGCCCGGGCAGCTCGTCATCAGCCGGTCGTCGGTGACGATGAAGCCCTGCTCATCGCGCTTGATGATGTCGGGCACCCAGCCCGCGTTCGGCGTGAGACCGATGAAGACGAACACCCCGGCTGGCTTGGTCTCCTCGGTCTGGCCGGTCTTGTTGTCCCGGAGCGTCACGCCGGCCAGCTTCTTTTCGCCCTGCAGCGCTGCGATCTGGGTATTGAAACGCACCACGATCTGCGGGTCGCGCATGACTTTGTCCGCGATGATCTTGGTGGCCCGCAGGCTGTCGCCGCGCACGAGCATCGTCAGCTTGCTCACGAAGCGGGTGAGGAAGAGGGCCTCCTCGCAGGCGCTGTTGCCGCCGCCGACAACAAAGACTTCGCGGCCTTTGTAAAAGGGGCCGTCGCAGGTGGCGCAAAAATGCACCCCCGCCCCGATCAACCCCTGCTCACCCGGCGCGTCCAGCCGCCGGTAATTCGAGCCGGTCGCGATCAGCATCGCCCGCGCCCCATACTCGTCGCCGCCCGAGCAGCGCACGTAGCACGACTCGCCTTCGTGATAGGCCTTGACGACCTGGGTGGCCTGGACCAGCTCGACGCCAAAGCGCTCAGCCTGCAGCTTCAGCCGGTCGGCAAACTCACCCCCGTTGATGCCGTCGGGAAAGCCCGGGAAGTTATCGAGGCGCTCGGTGATGCCGGCCTGTCCGCCAAACGCAGAACGTTCAAGCACCAGCACATCCATGCCCTCGCGCGCGGCGTACAGCGCGGCGGTCAGCCCGGCCGGCCCTCCGCCCACCACGATCAGATCGTAGTAGCTGAGTTTGGCCTTGGTGGTCAGCCCGAGCTTGATCGCCAGCTCGGCATTGTTTGGCTCAACCAGGAAGCTGCCGTCGGGGAAGACGATGGTTGGCACGCTCTTGTGTCCGTTGTTCAGTTTCTCGACGATGGCCGCCCCGGCCTCATCCTCCTCGATATCGACATAGTCGTAGTGGATGCGCTGCTCGCCGAGGAATTTCTTGGAGCGCTTGCAGTCGCTGCACCACACCGTGCCGTAGAGCTTGATGTGGTTGGCGTGCTCGTCTGCGATCGTTGGGGGGGGCGGGTTTGTCACGGGGGTCTCCTGTCGCGCGATCGAATGAAAGTGTGATGATAACCATTCCCGAAGGACATGCGGCGAGTCTGAGACTGATGTTACGGAATTGACAACCCCCGGCTCCGCCGGGGGTTGTCAATTCCGTAGTTTTTCGCGTCGCGCCCGCAGTGCTTACGACCTTGCGCCGGCCGGCGCAGGTTCCCTGTGCGCAACAGCCGTCCGCGGCCGGCGGCTCGCCATCCGCCGGGCGACCAGCATCCCAGCCAGGGCCAGGGCCGCCCCGACCAGCTTGAGCGGGGTAAAGGACTCGCCCAGCAGCGCCCATGAAGCGATTCCGCCGACCAGGGGCACCAGGTACATGAAGACGGAAGTGCGGGCCACGCCGCGGCGGGCGTTGACCCAGCTCCACAGCGTCCAGGCCAGCCAGACCGGGGCAATGATGCTCCAGGCCAGGGCCAGCCAGGCGCCGCCAGAAATACCATTCCAGTTCTGGGCCAGCATCTCGGGCAGGGCCAGGACGAAGATCGGGGTCGCGCCAAAGGACAGGCACACCGTCGTGATGAGCGGGGCGGGATACTTCGCCAGCAACGGCTTGTTCAGGACGTTGTAGGCCGACCAGCCCAACACGCTCAGCACGCTGATGAGATCGCCGATCCCGGCCTGGGTCGCGCCGATCTGCATCTTCTCAGCCACGAAGATTCCCATTCCGGCCACCGCGATCCCCATCCCGAGATATTGCCCGCCGTTGACCTTCTCGAGACGCAACGCGCCGAGCATGAGGGCGGTGAACAGCGGCGACATGGCCACCAGCAACGCAGACGAGAAGGCGGTGGTATAGGCCAGTCCGACCGTAGACAGGCCAATATAGAAGCAGTAACCGACCAGCCCGCTGAGGATGAAGCGGGGCAGATCGGAGCGGGCGATGCGGACGGGCGCGCCGTTCTGGCGGCGGGTCCGCGCGACTATCACCCAGCCGATGACAAGCATCCCGGCGAAACGCGCCCACAGATAGGCCCAGGGGGTAATCTCGGCCAGGAGCGCCTTTTGAAAGGCGAAATTCGTCCCCCAGATCGTGACGGTAAGCAAGGCGACCCATTCGGGCAAGTGGTTATGGAAGAGTGATTTGAACATGCGGGCGAGGGTAGGCGTTATGACCCGCGCGCGCCATCCGAATCTTGCGCCCTCATTGTGATGATCTGGAAGCGATGTCCTCCTGCTCCGCAGGAGGACATCGCTTCCAGAAGAATACCCGGCAGTACTAGCCACTTGGCTATTGCGCAACGCCGCCGACAGGTGTATGAATGGGGCACAACACACACCCACCGAGGCAGGCGCAAAGATTCACCTTCGGGAGAATAACAATGACACTCCCACCGAGTAAGAGAAGCCGCTTGACTCTCCGGTGGGGTGTGTGCTTTTTCGGGGCACCCCTCTACATCTGATTCTCGGGAGCGATGTCCCCGCCCCGGCGTACGCCGGGGCGGGGACATCGCTCCCCAAACCCAATCAAGCGCGCCGCTCACACCCAGCGGATCGATATGTCGCCGGCGACCGTCTCAAATTCACGGTCGCCCGTTATGAGCGCGCACTCGAGGGTTTTCGCGAGCGCAGCCGCGTAGGCATCCGCATACGACAAACCGCCTCGCGCCTTGAATCGCGCTGCAACGCGGGTCAACGCCCAATCGATGTCGACAAACCGAATGCCAAGCCCGAGCAGAATCTGAATCGCCTTGTCCGCCGCGGTTTCAGAATTCTCTCGGGATAGGATGTACCAGACTTCACCCGCATTCGCGACGCACAAATAGGCGCCCCCCTTCGCATCAAGCGCATCCGCCAGCGCATCGGCGACGCGCACGCCTGCGGGTTCATCTTGAAGATAAGCGAGCACCGACCACGCATCGAGCACCAACGATTTTGAATCACGCGGCATGGGTCAGCGGGCCTTTTCCCTGGCTTTATCAGACGCCAGCGCCTTCAGCAGATTAGAACCCCTGAATCTCCCGCGCATACGCTGAATGTGCTCGCGCGTGACCGGCGTCAAAATGATTCGCTGATCCTTCTCGTCGGTTTCGACGACGATTCGCGTGCCGTCTTCGATGCCGAAAGCGCGGCGCAACGCGGCAGGGATGACCACCTGCCCCTTGACATTGGCAACGATTTCGTAGTGAGTTGTATTCATAAAGACATGTATACCATATTTCAGATAGTCTTACAACAGCTGGATTGTATTACAGGAGAACATCTGGCGGATCACAATCCCCGCGCTTCGCGCGGGGATTGTGATCCGCCAGATGTTCTTTGAGACAGCAATAGACCCCGGTGTCGGGCGTACCATCGGGAGACTATGCCCGAACTCCCCGAACTCACGGTCGTGCGCGAAGTCTTGGAGCGGCGCGTCAGCGGCCGGCGGGTGGCCTCCGCGGCGCTCGTTCAGCCGGGCGCCGCCATCGTCGTGCGCGACCTGACCGGGGCCGGCTTCGAGACCGGGCTGCTGGGCGCGAACGCCGGCGC
>JAGOCU010000373.1 GCA_017998555.1 Thermoflexales bacterium | reverse complement strand
ATCGAGCAGGACGACTTTCGCGAGGAGCCGCCGCCCAAGTTCTTCCGCATGGCGCCCGGGCGCGAGGTGCGCCTGCGTTACGCCTATTTCATCAAGTGCGTGGGGGTGGTGAAGGACGCCGCCGGCAAGGTCGTCGAAGTGCGCTGCACCTACGACCCGGCCACCCGTGGCGGCGACGCGCCGGATGGGCGCAAGGTCAAGGCGACCATCCACTGGGTCAGCGCAGAACATGCGATTCCAGCCGAAGCGCGGTTGTACGACTCACTTTTCACCAAACCCAACCCCGACGATGTCGAGGAGGACGGGCACTTTCTGGACAACCTGAACCCGAACTCGCTCGAGGTCATCTCGCCCTGCTTTGTCGAACCCAGCCTGCGCGGCGCGCTGGCCGGGACGACGGTCCAGTTCGAGCGCACGGGGTATTTCTGCCTCGACCCGGACTCAAGGCCCGATGTGCTCGTCTTCAACCGGGCCGTGGGGCTAAAGGATTCCTACGCCAAAGTGGCGGCCTAGGAAGCCGGGCCCGTCCAGTATTGCTGAAGCGACATCCCCTCGGCGGAGCCGAGGGGATGTCGCTTCGGGATACATTCACACGCGGCGCGCGTTAGCGAACCGTCACCTGTCCCAGCGCAAATCGATCGGCGCCCGAGACAAGCTTGAGACGTTCACCCGTAGCCGAATCGTACAGGCCGGCGAAGAGCGTATATCGCCCGGGCGGGGTGGAAGGGGTGACATACACCCCCCGCTGGTCGGCAATGGTTTCGCCCGGCCGCCAGCTTGCCGTGGGGCGGAAACCGGCGACCGGTGAACCGTCGTTCTGAGCGACTGGCGCCCCGTCTAACGGACCGAGGTGAATGAAGACGGTAAGGTTGGCTGACGGCGCGTCCGGAGCCGTCCAGAAGAGCGCGACGGGGACGATATCGCCAGCACCCACGTCAGACAGGTCGACACTCGCCGACGACAGCGTGATCCCCCCCCGCCAAACCGCGCCGGCGGGGACCGGGACAAACGGGCGGTGAATGGCGTAGGTCGCCAAACGGATGTCACCCACCCATTCCTCGCTCGCCTTGAAAGCATGTTCGGCCAGCCAGCGTTCATACCAGCCCTCGGGATCGGCGACACGCTCGCCATAAAACAGGACATAGATGCGGCTTGATCCCGCGGCCGCCAAATCGACAGCGACGGCGGGATCGGCCGCGGGATCGTCGCCGCCATCGGTAACGGCGGGCAACGCGAATACTCGGGCGGGGTTGGAGTCATGGACGGTGTAAGCGTCCGCGAAGTCCGACCCGTTCAGCCACACCCGATCGCCCGGCCGCGGGTCGGCCAGCACACGCTGGGCGATTCGCCCGTAGTCCTCACGGACCCGGGCGATGGAAGCATTTGCCGCATCCACCCGCGCCGTCAGCAGCAGGACGGTCACAAGTCCTGCGGCAAGGGGAGCGGACAGCCAGTATTGGCGCGTTGCCGGCGTTGGCATGAGAAACCGCAGCCTGATCAGCAGCCAGATCAGCGCTACGCCGGCGATCATGATGACAGTGTCCAGCCAGGGAGCGCCTGCAAGGGCCGGGTTGAGCTTCGAACGGGCAAAGCCAAACAAGCCGACGACGGCAATCAGGGCCGTGAACGCGTAGAGCGCGTGGCGACCGAGCGGCAGCAGCAGCGCGCCCGTCACGCGCCGGATGGGGCCCCAGAAGCGGGTCGTCACAAAGAAGAAGAAGCCAAATACGATGGCCGATGTGACCACGCGCCCGAATTGCAGTTCAGATTTCAGGAATAGATACTTCTCGGCCCACAATCGTGCGCTCAAAAGTGCCGTGGAGTTCGGGATGAGTTCGTCGAACAGCAGCCCTCCCTCCAGCCTGAACAAGGCGAAGAGGCCGATGATAGCCGCCATGACGGCGCCTGTGCCAAGCATCACCCGTTTGGTCGCCCGATATCCAAGCGTAGGGATGCGCGATTGGTTGTGGCCGAGCCACAAGCCTGCAAAGAAGAGGGCCTGCCAGGCCGCGAGATTGTAGAACTTTCCCTCGATCGGCCACGGCAGGGTCACCAGATTGGGCACGAATTGAGAAAGGACATACATCAACGCTGACCCGGCCAACACCAACCCGCTTTTGCCGTGGTCAAACATCACGAAGGCCGCGAGCGCGCCAAGCGAGAATATCGTGTACAGCAACAGCACATCGACCAAAAAGTAGGTCTGATGCAGGGTAAAGACGCTGACCACGAAAGCCACCGGATTGCCCAGATCGAGACGCCGCGCCCACGGCAGCGCAGCTCCCTCGGAGAATGCGATAAAAAGCAGCGTGGCCGTGACCGTCACGACATAGAGCGTCGCGGCACGCCCAAGGAGCTTATGCAGAGCGAAAGACATTCCATCGCGCAAGACGATGCGCCAATACACCAGGCCAGTCATCAGTCCCGAGATCAACACGAAACCTTCGGCGGCCGACGTTAGGAAGCGGCCTCCACCGGTGAGCAGGAACAACGGCGAGTCCTCGCCCAGGTGGTCGACGATCATCACGAATACCATGAGGCCACGGATGAGATCGAGACGCAGATCGCGGCCGCTTGCGGTGATGTAGTCCGGGCGCGTCACGCGCCATCGCCGGCCGGATCCGGGTGGCTCGATTCTTTCATCCGCAACCCCACCGGGTGGCAAGGTGAACCCCGCGGCAAGATCGCTATCCGGCGACGTGACCCAGATATCGTCCTGGGCGGCCACAGGGGCGGTGGGGATTTGATCCAGTGATTCTCGCGCGGCCATGAACCTTTCGACTTTATGTTCGAAGAGCGAGAAGATTCTGAGAAAGGCCAAAAAGAAGTGCGCAGAAAGTGTGTGGCCGGTCACAGCGGTGGCGTCCGTCGCATCTTCAGCCAATCTTCAACTTCGACCCGCCGTAGCTTCAATCCCCCGCAATACGCTCTGATCACGCCGGGACACTTCGGTTCTGGCAAAAATCAGAAGTCATCCCAAAAACGCGGGAATTGTGATATCGCCGGATGTTTTTGGAGTGGCTCGCACGTTCGGAGGAAATCGAGATGAAGACGTTCAAGCAGTTCGGAAAGATCGGAGCGGCCCTGGCCCTCGTTGTGGGCGCGGCCAC
>JAGOCU010000372.1 GCA_017998555.1 Thermoflexales bacterium | reverse complement strand
TCGCCAAAATCGTCGCAGGCCCCGGCCCGGATCAGATCGGCGATGAGCGGGCGCGGAATCCCGGCCCGCACATGCAGGTCGGTGAGGGACTCAAACGGTTGGGCGGCCTCGATCCGGGCGATGTACTCGGGACCCAGTCCCTTCACTTCGACCAGGCTCATCCGGATCTGGCCGTGCTCGAGCTGATAACGCCCGTGGCTGCGGTTGACGCTGGGCGGCAGGGTGACGACGCCCTGGCGGCGGGCCTCGCCAACGATGACCTCAGCCGGGTAGAAGCCGATCGGCTGGTTGTTGAGCAGGGCGCAGAAGAAGGCCAGCGGCTGGTACCGCTTCAACCACATCGTCTGATAGGTGATCAGGGCGAAGCTGGCGGCATGGCTCTTGTTGAACCCGAACCCCGCGAAACTCGCCAACTGGGCGAAAATCTCAGCCGCCACGTCCGGGGCGATACCTTTCTTCGCCGCCCCGCGCATGAAGCGCTCGGCCAGGGCTGGGGTGATCTGATCGCGCGACAGGGCCCGCCGCAGCGTATCGGCCTCGCCCGGACTGAAGTCGCTGGCCGCCACCGCGACCCGGATGGTCTGTTCCTGGAAGATCATCACCCCGAGCGTCTCGGCCAGGGCCGGCTCGAGACAGGGATGCAGATAACGCACGGGCTCCTCCCCCGTCCGGCGGCGGAGATAGGGGTGGACGGCCCCACCCGAGATTGGTCCCGGGCGAACGATGGCGACTTCGATGGTGATGTCCTCGAAGCGGGCGGGCTTGAGCCGGGGCAGCATCTGCAACTGGGCGCGCGACTCGATCTGAAACGCGCCGATGGTGTCGCCGCGCTGCATCATGGCGTAGAGCGCGGGATCGTCGAGGGGCATCTGGTCGAAGTGGCTCTGGGGCAGCCCGGCCAGTTCCAGCGCCTCGCTGATCAGCCCGAGCGTGCGCAGCGAGAGCAGGTCGGTCTTGATCAACCCGGCATCTTCC
This sequence comes from Thermoflexales bacterium, assembly GCA_017998555.1. Classification (GTDB taxonomy): domain Bacteria; phylum Chloroflexota; class Anaerolineae; order J036; family Brachytrichaceae; genus Brachythrix. Next base: position 2,139 of record JAGOCU010000372.1, on the reverse strand, counting down.
ATCGACTCCTTGTCCCACTGGATGATCGTCCGGCCCTCCATGGTGGCCGGCTCGACCGGGACGATTTCGGCGATCGGCCGGGCGGTGAGGACCATCCCGCCCGGGTGCACGCTGAGATGGCGCGGCACGCCGTCGATGTCGGCCATCAACTCGCGCAGCAGGCGATGAGGGTGATTCGGCGCGTAAGCGCCGAATCCCGCGTCTTCGGCGGCGAGGATCTCCGCGCTCTTGCCGGCCGAGCGCGATTGCAGATCGCGGGCGACGGCGTCGATGGCCTCCAGCGGCATGCCGAGGGCCTTGCCCAAATCGCGCACCGCCGCTTTTGCCCTGAAGGTGACGTAGTTGCAGACCATCGCGCAGCGCTCGCGGCCATAAGTCTCGTAGACGTGCTGGATGACCTCCTCGCGCCGGCTGCCGTCGAAGTCGACGTCGATGTCGGGCATGACAAAACGATCGTTGGACAGAAAGCGCTCGAAGAGCAGGTTTTGGGCGAGCGGGTCGACGGCGGTGATGCCGAGCAGATAGGCGACGATCGAGCCGGCCGCCGAGCCGCGCCCCTGGCAGCGGATGCCGCGGGCGCGGGCGAAACGGACGATGTCGGCGACGATGAGGAGATAGCCGGCCAGCCCGGCCCGCCGGATGACGTCGAGCTCGTGGGCGAGCTGGGCCCGGGCGCGCGCGTCGCCGGCTGGGTACAACCGTTTCAGCCCATCCTCGCAATCACGGGCGATCTGGCCGTCTTCATCGCCCGTGGCGGCGTTGACCCGGGGCGGGACCCGATCGGCGGAGAAGTCGAGCGAGACCTGGCAGCGCGCGGCAATGCCGAGGGTCGCCCGGACCGCGGCCGGATATTCGGCGAAGCGGCGGGTGGCTTCATTGGCGCCAAACAGATGCAGCGCATCGTTGGTGGGCAGCAGCCCGCGCCGGCGCGCCTCGCTCAGGGGCACGGTGTGGTCGATGGCGATCAGCGCGTCGAGCAGGCGCGACCGCGCGGGGTCGTGATAGCGGGCTGCGCCCGCGGCGACGAGGGGCAGAGACAGCGCCTCGGCCACCGCCGCGACCTGGTGCATGTGGCGCTGACTGTCGCGCTCGAGGGTGTTGACCAGCTCGACATGCAGGCGGTCCGGGCCAAAGAGGTCGCGAAGATCGCCCAGCCAGGCACGGGCGAGCCTGGGCTGTTCGCGCCGCAGCGCCATCAGCGCCGGGCCGCGCGTCCAGGCGGTGAGGGCGATCAGGCCCTCAGCCCGGGCGGCCAGCGCGTCGAGGGGGATGCGGCAGGGGCGTTTGCCCAGCCAGACCTCGCCCTCGGCCTCGATCTGGGCCGCCGTCCCGCCCAGGCCGAGGGTGAGCGCCCGTGACAGGTTGGCATAGCCGGTTGGATTCTCGGCCAGCAGGACGAGTTCGAAGCCCTCGTCGCCCGCGCCCTCGGCCAGGACGTTGACGGTGGCCCCGATGATGCCCCGCGCGCCATGCTTCTTGCAGGCCTGATCGAAGCGGATCGCGCCGGCCAGACTGCCGGTGTCGGTCAGGGCTATCCCGGCCAGTCCAAGCTGGGCCGCCCGCTCGGCCAGCTCCTCGGGCGAGGACGAGGCCGCCAGGAGCGAGAAGTAGGAGTGGCAGTGCAGCTCGGCGTATCCGCCGCTGCGAGGCGCTATGGCCATGGCCTATCGCTCCCGGTGGTGATGGGTCGCGCGCGACGACGCGGAGTCGCGGAGAGGCCGTGTGATACGTGCAGGCGTCCTTCGACTGCGCGCATCGGAGTACGGTCGGGTCGGCGCTCAAGCCTGCGCCGATGCGCGCCGCTCAGGATGCCTGCGCTTGCGGGCGCGAACACCTTAAAGGTTGGCCCGCACAGGTTCGCGGCGCGGTCAAGCGTACGGGGGCCAACCTTTAAGGTGTTCGCCCGCGACTCATCACTGCTCGCCTGTCGTCGCGTTGCGGCACCCGTGATGCCTGGCGGATTTACCGCATCCATACGCCCGTCCCCTGATCGAAATACATCTCGAGCGGCGCGCCGTCGGCCAGCGTCACCCGGTGATAGGTGCGATTCACCGCGCCGGTCTCGGTCCACCAGTCGGTGGCGACCCGCCAGGTCGCGTCGCAGCTCGCCACCGCGCGGGCCTCCGCGCCCTCGCCGAT
>JAGOCU010000371.1:1510-3118 GCA_017998555.1 Thermoflexales bacterium | reverse complement strand
CCGCCGCCGGTGGAGATGTGGGTGATCTTGTCCGCCACGCCGGCCTGCTCGACCGCCGCCACCGAGTCGCCGCCGCCGATGACGCTGATGGCGCCCGACTCGGCCACGGCCTTCGCCACCGCGGTCGTGCCCGCGGCGAACTTGGACATCTCAAACACGCCCATCGGGCCGTTCCACACGATCATCTTCGCCCCGGCGATGATCTTGGCGAAGTTGATCGCCGACTGCCCGCCGATGTCGAGCGCGCGCCAGCCTGGCCGGATCGAATCGACCGCGACGGTGGCGGTGCTGGCGTCGTTGGCGAACTTGTCGGCCACGACCACATCGACCGGCAGGACCAGCTTGTCCCCAGAGGTCTCCAGGATCTGCTTCGCCATCGCAACTGCGTCGTTCTCGACCAGCGAGTCGCCCAGCTCATAGCCCTTGGCCTTCAGGAAGGTATTGGCCATCCCGCCCCCGATCAACAGGCGGTCGACCTTGGGCAGCAGGTTCTGAATCACCGGCAGCTTGTCGCTGATCTTGGCCCCGCCCAGAATCGCCACCAGCGGGCGCTCCGGCGAGAGCAGGACCTTGGAGATGAAGTTGATCTCCTTCTCCATCAGGAAGCCGGCCGCGGCCGGCAGGAAGTGGGCGACCGCCTCGACCGAGGCATGCGCGCGGTGGGCGCTGCCAAACGCATCGCACACATACACGTCGCCCAGGCGGGCGAGCTGCTTGGCGAAGTCGGGGTCGTTCTTCTCCTCTTCCTTGTGGAAGCGCAGGTTCTCCAGCAGCATGACCTCGCCCGGCTTGAGCGCGGCGGCCTGGGCTTCAACGGCGGCGCCGACGCAATCGGCGGCGAAGACGACCGGTTTGCCGAGCAATTCGCTCAGCCGCGCCGCGGCGGGTTTGAGGCTCTGCGAGAGGTCGACGCCCTTGGGCCGGCCGAGGTGCGACATGAGCACCAGCGACGCGCCGTGCTCGAGGGCGTATTTGATCGTTGGCAGCGCGGCGCTGATCCGGGTGTCATCGGTGATGGCGCCGGATTTGTCGAGCGGGACGTTGAAGTCCACCCGCATCAGCACGCGTTTGCCGGTCAGGGGAAGCAGGTCTTTGATCGTTCGTTTGTTGAGCATGATGTTTTCTCGCGTTACCAGGTTAATCGCCGCTCGATGACATTTATTAGCAGAAGAAGGGAAGAAAGGAAGGGGGAGATGGGTTCAGCGCACCTCTCCCTATCAAACTTCCCTTCTTCCTTTCTTCTGTTAAAGAATTCTGACCGATGGCGCCGATGGGCCTAGTTCCAGATGTTGCGCAGGAAGCGGATCTTCTCCACGGTTTGAAAGTCGCCGCCGCCTTCATGGTTGTTGAAGCGCCACACGCGGATGTCCTTGTCGCCGGACCAGTGGTTGTAGGCCGCATACACCGTCGAGGGTGGGCAGATCGTATCCATCAGCCCGACAGAGAACAGCGCCCGCGCGCGGGCTCGTGCAGCGAAGTTTACGCCATCAAAATAGCTCAAGGTCCGCAGCGCGTGGTCGATGTCCGTGCGATGCGTCGCGCACCATTTCACGATTTCGCCATACGGATTGGTGTCGATCAACTCGATGGCCCGCCGATAGTGGCACA
>JAGOCU010000371.1:0-1410 GCA_017998555.1 Thermoflexales bacterium | reverse complement strand
CCGGCCAGGGTGCCGGCCCAGAAGGCGTCGAAATCGGCGGGCTCTTCGCGCGCCGGGCGATAGGTTTTGAGCGTCTCGAGAGGGAAGTCGAAGATGGCCATGCGGGAAGTCTACCGCCGGCCGACCGGGGCCTGGAAGGCCCCGTCTGAATGTACAAAGGCCTCCGGCCCGTTCCGGGCGCGCTTTCGGCGAGCCAACGCGGCCGGAGGCCTGAGTGCCAAAGGAATCCCCGTTGTCGTTGGCAATTCCTGCCAAAATGGCGGATGGATATGAGTTCGAAGGACGATCAAGGCAGCAATAGCGTCGGCGGGAGGGAGGCTTCCGGTTACCATCGGCACGTCCGAAAAGTAAACCCGTTCGGGCCGGAAGCCTTTGTCCTGTCAGCCAGGGCCTTCCAGGCCCCGGTGATTGGCCGCGAGACGACGGACAGCCGATTGCGAGATCTGTATGCAGATCAGATGTATCACGGCACGCACGTGATCGTCCGCGGCGGCTTGGCGCGGGTGTCTGTCGAAAGCTTGGCGTCCGGTGGCGTATACAAAAGCGTATCAGCCAGGCTCTCGTGCGGAAGCATGGGTCGAATGATGACGACGTATGTGCGATTGAGCTCGTCAAAGAATAGCGGGCTGTTTGTCGCGTGCCCAAACAGCCCATCGATCCTTCGTGCCTCTGGACCCTCGATCATGACTTGATCGACCCTGCTGCTTATTGCCAGTGAAATCGTTGATATCGGCCAGGGCGCTGGAACCGGTTTCCAACCGGATATGAATTTTGCAGCGCATGCCTCGCTTGCGTTACTGGGATCACTGCAATCGGTCAGGTCCATTACCAGCATTGCCAGGCGATCTGATTGCAATGGTTGTGTTGCCGCGTTAAGCGTCTGCGTCAAGACCTGCCATGATTGTATCCAGGGGTCAGGACGTGTGGATCCCGTAAGTGAGTCCTTCGGGACAGTTTCGAATCTTCTCGGATCAAACGTGAGTGTTCTGCTTGTCCAGCTCGTGATCGAAAGCGTATGGGCCACGTAATAGCCACCCCGATCACGCCTGTCGATTTCCTGGGCGCGGGTCGCGTCAAAGTCAGAGAATCCGGTTCTTTCGATCTTGTAGAGCGTTTCGCATACCAGCGCATCAGAAAGACGTCTTTCGACAAATACATCGTATGGGTAATTGGCCGCGTGCGTCTTTCGTCCAACGAGCAGGCCATCGTTGAATAGGACGAACTCCGGACCCCATGTGAAAAACAGACCGACGCACGCATCCAGACAATTGCCCGTATCGCTCTGCGCCAGGACAAACGGCGCGCTGAAGGTGTGGGTGATGGGTCGCCACGGCGTCGGCGCGACGGTGGGCGCTCGTGTGGGCGTCGGAGTCGCGGGTCTGGGCGTAGCCGTGGCGGTTGGCAGGCGGT
>JAGOCU010000370.1 GCA_017998555.1 Thermoflexales bacterium | reverse complement strand
GTCCGAGCGTCAGCGCCGCGGCGGCCAGATTGATCCGCAAATACACCGCGCTGAGCGTGTCGCCGGCGGCCGTGGCCAGGCCAAGCGCCTGACCCAGCAGATCCATGGCGCGCGCGGCATCGCCCTGCTGCCAACACAACGTCCCTAATCGAGACAGCGCTTCGCGCATCACCGCCGGACGGACGGCGTGGCGCTCGGCCAGCGCGACGGCCGCCTCGAGCTGCTCGCGCGCCTCGGCGAAGTTGCCGGCCTGGGTCTCGACGAAACCGCGGAAGCTCTGGGCCTGGACCTGGGCTTCGATCGCCGCCTGCCGCGCCGATGCCATGTCGCGCTCGCGCAGGTGGGCGAATCCGATCGACGCGCTCACGCGGGCCGCGTCGCGCTCGCGGGCGCGCTCGAACTCGCCCAGCCCGAGTCGCAGCTCCACCAGGGCCTGATCGATCTGGCCGCGCGTCTCGTGAAGCTGCCCGCGCAGAAGATGGGCAAATCCGGCCGCCGGATGGCCCGCCGGCCAGGCCTCGCTGTCCAACGCCCTGAGCGCATCGTCTGCCTCGCCCGCATCGCGCAGCCAGCCCGCCCGCATCAGGGCCAGCGCCCGGCGATCTTCGGCCGCGGGCAGATCGGCCGCCGCCACATCGACAAAGATCACCCGGGCCGCCGCCGCCCGCCCGTGCCGGGTCTCGGACTCGCGGTGCCTGAACCAGGTCCACACCGCCAGCGCCGGCTCGCGCCCGGCCAGATAGTGCCAGGCCGCCGCGGTGAAGTCAGCCCGCTGCTCGTAGATGCGCGCGGCATCGATTTGCAGGGCGGCCCGAATGTCTGGCGCGATATTGGCGTGAACAAACTCGCGGGCGAAGGTCGGCACGCTGAGTCCTCCCGACCCGTCAGGGCGGATCAGCTCGCGCGCCACCAGCGCCGCATAAGCCGGGTGGGCTGAATAGGCGTCCAGGGGGGCCCGTCCGCGATGGACCGACACCCGGGCAAGCAATTCGCGCTCGGGCTCGGCCAAACGCTGCCACACCCGGCGGACCATGACTTCAAGGGTCGGCGAGGCCTGGGTCTGGCGCAGCGCGCTGGCGACCGGCTCACCCGCGCCGACCAGCGCCGCAAACAAACGCAACAGGGCCGGGCTGCCGCGCGTGCTCGCGAGCAACCGCCCGAATTCGGCCTCCTCAAGCCCGGGAGCGCCATGCGCGTCGAGCAACAATCGCGCCTCTGTTGCCTCGAGCCCGCGCAGCACCAGAGTCAACCCGGGCTCAATCACGAGTTGCTGACCCATGAGCAACAGCGGCGCCAACGGACGCAATTCCTCCAGCAACTGGATGAGTTGGGCGTGCTCGCTGGTGTCGAAGCGGAGCAGGTCGACTTCATCAATGCACAGCAGCGGGCGCTCCGGAATCTGGCTCAGATCGTGGCGTAACAGCCCGACAATGCGCGCGCGGGCAGCCGGATTGGCATCGGCGACGAGTTGTTGCCAGGCCAGAGATGCCCCCCGTTCACGCAAAAACGATGCCAGGGCAAAGACGAAACCATCGAATTGATCATTGAGCGGCGGTCGAAAGGTAAACCAGAAAGCGCTCGGCCAGTGTCGGGCCAGGGCGCTGCCCAGGGTGGTCTTCCCGATCCCGGCCGGGCCTGCCAACGCGACCGTGCCCCCAGCCCGCAGAGCGGCAAGTCCCGCGTCCAGTTCGCGCTGTCGGCCAATCAGAGGCGCCCCGGGCGGCGCCTCGAGCCGCAGAACCGGCTGGATGATCGCCGTGAACGCATTTCCCAGCTCAGGCAGAACGGTGTCGCGATGGCGATAGTAGGCGGCCCGGCTCATGTGCAGTTCGCGCGCGACACCGACGATGGTCAGGCCCGGCTTGCGCCGAAAATAGGCGGCCTCGAGCAGGCGGCGGGCATCATCAGTCAACGTCGACGCCGCTTCGGCCAGCCTTTGGCGCAGGGCGCGGCCGCGGGCGGCCGGGTCACCGGCAGCAGCCGCCCCCAACACGTAGGTCGACGCGAGTGGTGACTGCGCGCCGAGCCAGGCTGGATCGGCCAGGTGGTCCAGCGCGGTCTCCAGCGCTTCAAGGAACGGATCAATCGGTGGCATGGGTCGAATCTGAGACAGCGGCCCGCAGAATCGAGACGCCGGATAGAGATTTCCGAGTATAACGATCCGCCATGAAGCCTCGAAAAGCCATCCTGGCCGCCACGCTCATGCTGGCTGCTTTCCTCGGACTCTCCCTGGCCGCGACCTCGGCCAAAGAGCCTGCGCCGGCAACTGGGCCCAACCGATTCGAGATGACCGCCGCCCAGGGCGGCATCGACCGATCCACCGTTGACCTGCCGCCCGAATGCGTCACTAAAACGCGGCTGGCCCGGATCTCGGCGGGCTGGCTGCCGCGGGCGTGGGTCTTTGTCGCGAATTTCGAGGTCCCCGACACTGCATGCATGCTGGTCTATGACCGCGACGATCCAAACCTCGTGCAGGGCTACACCTCGCTCCCGGGCGCCTGCGCCAGCCTGGGGACGCTCCAGGTCACCGACGGGCGGGCCTTCTTTGACGGCGGCGGCTGGATGCGATGCAACGTCAACATCATGGAGGCGGTCAACGCGATCAGCGGCAGCATCACCCTGACCGACACGGCCGTCATCAACGGTTTCTATATGCTCGGCCGGGGGACGCTCTCGCCGACGGTGGCCATCTCGCCCGCCGACAGCAATCTCATCGTCGGCTACGTTCCGACCAACACCCTCCGCCAGCCGATCGGGCTGTACACACCGATAACCGAAACCGGCGCGATCACCCGGGCGCTCATCTACTCGGAGTTCAACGGGAGCGCCAAATACAAGCCCGACTGCGCGTTCACGGTCAGGACCCAGGATCAGCGTTTTGCCATGACCCGGGACAATTTCGACACAAAGTACTGGTTGAACGGTTACATGAAGTGTGACTGGCAGCCGTTCCCGAAGATCGATCTGGCCCAGGACGGCGGGGTCTTCTTCATCGGCGGGACGCCCTGGGGAAAGCGTCTGCTGGGCACGCTCGAGGAAGTCATCGTTGACCCCTTTGACGGGGGCGAACCACCGGCGCTTTTGGCGGGAGAGGACGAGGATGGCCAGTGGCGGGCCAGACTGCCG
>JAGOCU010000369.1 GCA_017998555.1 Thermoflexales bacterium | reverse complement strand
AAGGCGATCGTGGTGAAAAAGTTGTCGAACTTCGAATACTGCCGGGTGGCGCTGATCACCCCGATCGGGATCGAGATCAGCAGCGAGCCGGCGAAGGCGGTGAGCGCAAGATAGAACGTATTCGGAATGCGCTCACCGATCTCCGCCAGCACCGGGCGCTTGCTCACCAGCGAGGTGCCCCAATCGCCCATCACGATGCTGCCCAGCCACTTGAGATAGCGCTCGTGGATGGGCGCGTCCAACCCGAACTCGGTCTTCAGCCGGGCCAGATCTTCCGGCGTCAAATTCGGGTTGTTTTCGTACGCCGCCAGCGGCCCGCCCGGGATGAGCTGCATCAGCAGAAAGATCATCACGCTGATCAGCAACAGAAGCGGGATCGCCTGGACGAGCCGCCGGACGACGTACTTGGTCACTTACTTAACCCACCACTCCGCGGCGTTCCAGCCGATGCTGTTCCACGCGTTTTCCTTGAAGTTCTGGAGCCGGTCGCGATAGCTGTCGATCTTCAGCCGTTGATACAGATAGATCATGTTGACCTGATCGTAGGTCATCTTGGCCAGCTCGCAATACATCCCCTTGCGCTTGGCGGCGTCGGGTTCCTTGCCGGCGTTGGCCAGCAGCTCGTCGGCCTTCGGATCGCTGAAGCGGGTGTAGTTCGTCCCGCCCTTGTTGGCCTCGCTCGGGATGCGGGCCGAAGCCCACAGGTTCACCATCTGGCTATGCGGATCGATCCCGGCGTTCGTCGTGTACATGATGATGTCAAAGTTGCCGTGCCGGCGCGGCGAGGCGCCGTCCCACGCGCCGATTACCACCGACGAGGGCGCGTTCTCGATGAACATGTCCACCCCGATCGCCTTCATGTCCTCGACCACCAGCACCTGCGAATCCTCGCGCAACTTGTTTCCGCTCGTTGTGCTGTACTTCAGGCGCAGCTTGACCCCGCCCTTCTCGCGGATGCCATCCGCGCCGGCTTTCCAGCCCGCTTCGTCGAGCAATGCCTTGGCCTTGGCCGCGTCATACGGGAACGGCTGGATGTCCTTGCACTCGAAGTAGCCGGTGTTGAGCTCGCTCGTGCCGGGCTTGGCCTGGCCGTTCAGCAGCTTGTCGATAATGCGCTGCTTGTTGATGCCGTAGGCGATGGCCTGGCGCACTTTCAAATCGCTCAGGATCGGGTGCGGCTTCTTGGGGTCGCTCGGATCCTTGTTCTCGGCCAGATTCAGGAACATGCGCTCGCCGCCGATCTGAAGCGGCTTCGAGACCTTCACCCCGGCCAGCTTCTCGATCTCGGGCAGGTCGGCCTCGGTGTTGTTCCACATCACATCGATCTCGCCCGAGGCCAGCAACTGGCGGGCGACTTCGCTGCTCGGCACGATCCGGATGATGACTTCGTCGAGATACGGCTGATCCTTGACTCGGTAATCGGTGTTGCGCGCCAGGCGCACAAACTCGTCGGCTTTGAACTCGACGACCTTGAAGGGCCCGGTGCCAATCGGCTTGGTGTTGAAGCTCCAGTCCTTCATCTTGGCCGGGTCGCCGGCGCTTCTGGGGATGAGCTCCAGCCCGCCGAACAGGGTCAGGTAAGGGGCAAAGAAGTTCTTGTATTTGACGATCGCCGTGTTCGGCGTCCCGCAGTCAATCGTGTCGATGTCGCTGTAGCCTGTGGTCGAGACGATGCCGACGCCGGGGGTCATGATCGCCTTCAAGGTGGCCTGCAGGTCCTCGCAACCAAAGGGCGTGCCGTCGTGGAATTTGACGCCCTCGACCAGCTTGTAGGTGATCGTCTTGCCATCTGCGCTGACCCCGCCGTTCTGCACGGTCGGCACCTCCTTGGCCAGGGCCGGGATGCGGCTGCCATCGCCCTGGACGTTGGTCAAACCTTCGGTCACAAAGGCCAGCACATCATTCATGACGGTCTGCGTGCCGAGCAGGCCGTTCAGGGTGGCCGGCGATTGCCATACCCCCATGGTGACCTTGCCGCCCTTCTTGGGGCCGCTGGCCTCGGCGGGTTTGGCGGTCGCGGCGGCCGGGGCCGCGGTGGGCGCGGCGGCGCCACAGGCGCTCAGGAGCAGGCTGGCCGCCAGCGCGGCGGCCAAGTAGGAATGGGTCTTTGACATGGTTGTGTCCTCCTCTGCGAGAAAACGGGTCGGCGTATGCGCCGATTGGGGCGATTATGCGTCAGAAAAGCGTATCGCGGAGGGAGACAGGATACAAAGAAGCGTCGCCCAGGAGGCCAACGGAGCGCCAGCGCGTGCGCGGGTAGCCGAAGGCAGTGCCTTCGGCTACCCGCGTACGCTCCAGATCCCGCCTATCGCTGGACGAAGGGCAGGAAAACGTCGACCTTGCTCAGCGGGACCACGCCGGGGACCTTGGGCGGCTGGCTCCCGCCGGCCGGGTCAACGATGATCTCCTCGAGCGTCCCCAGCAGGTTCGGTCCCAAAGGCGAGCCGCCCACGATGAAGGTGCCGCCGTCGGAGCGAAAGCTGACCGGGTTCATCGGGCCGGTGGGCAGATTGTCCAGCAGGCCGCCATTGACTTCATGCCGGACCGTGGCAAACGTATCCGTCGGGACCGACCGTTGGCGCCAGTACGTGGAGCGCCAGGTCTGGGCCAGCGTATTCGACACCGTGGTGGTGAAGATTGACGGCCCGAGCGACTGCTCGTAGTTGAAGCCGTTGATCCGGGTCCGGAACTGGCCCGAGATCTCAAAGCGAGTCGCTGAGGCGCGCAGAAACAGCCCTGTGCCCGTCGTCGCCAGGGTCGGCGAGTAGTAGACGATCGGACTGCGGAAAGAGCTGGTTGAGACCTCGGACGGCGACAGCCGGCCGACGCCCTGCATCATGAGCACTTCCTGCGTATTCGAGATCGGCGGGCTGGTCACATAAGTCTGCAGATTGATCGGGCACTCGACCCGGCCACCCTGGAACAGGCCGAAGCCGTTGAAGTAGTCCACAGTCCCAACCGTATGGCAGGGGATCGGATAGTAGGCGTCCGGCGGCGCGGCGTTATAGACGGCCAGACAGCCCAGGGGCGCAGACCCGCTGATCACCTCGAAGTTGACGATGAAGGCCCAGGTCGGCAGCGAGGGCGGGTCGAAGAGAGATTCGGTCACGCATTCGGGCGGCGTGAC
>JAGOCU010000043.1:5957-11568 GCA_017998555.1 Thermoflexales bacterium | reverse complement strand
GGCGTCGCTGAACCGCAGGCCGCCAGCAGCATGCTGAGCGCGACGGCGGCGAGTGCAAAACTCTTGAGTTTCATATGCTCCTCCTCTTGGAGTGTTGGGTGGGGCGGGTCGGCAAAATGTCGGCCCGCGACTTTGGAACGCTTGACAACCCATATCGCCTGCGGTTGGGTTCGTCCGCGTCACTTAGCGCTGGGAACGGCGAATCAGAATCACCAGCACGACCATAAACAGTATACCTACGAACAGCGAAGCGATGCTGATCACATGCTCGGCTGTGCCCGCCTGGGTGACGAGCGCCAGGGCGCCTGAAGCGACGATGATGAACACCGCAACCTGGAACCACACCCGGCCGATCTCGGGGCTGATCATGCCAGCTAGACGCCCTGGCGCAGGCGGGGATTGAAGACTTCCTCGAGCGCGCGCATGATCCACACCAGCCCGATCTGCAGGGCGACGATGGCGGCGATGGGGGTGATGACGCCCCAGGCGGCCTGGGCGTTATAGATCGCGCCCTTGGCCTCGGCCAGGCTCAGCATCACCCCCCAGTTGGCGCTGCTGAAGGGAATGAAGCCCAGAAAGACCAGGCTGGTCTGGTAGTAGATGGCGAAGATGACGGTGCTGACAAGGGCGATCGCCACGAATGACATCATATTGGGCAGCATCTCGCGGAAGATGATATGCCCCGCCCCCAGATCAAGCATCGAAGCCGCCTCGATGTAGTCGCGCTTCTTCAGCGACAGCACAACGGTCCGCACCTGGCGGGCCAGCGAAGGCCAGCCCAGTATGGCGATGATGATGGCCAGCATCCAGGGCTCCTGTAGTTTCAGCGTTGTGGCCAGGATGGCCAGGAGCGGGAAGCGGGGAATCGTCAGCCACAACTCGATGAAGCTCACCAGCAGGCTGTCGATGCGCCCGCCAAAGTAGGCGGCCGCCGAGCCGATGGCCACCGCGACCAGGGTCTCGAGCACGCCGGTGATGACGGCGATCAGGATGATGTCCTTCCCGCCCGCCAGCAGCAGCGAGAAGTTATCCAGGCCCTGAAAGTTCGTGCCCAACGGAAAATCCGCGGATGGCCCCTCGGACACGCGGTCCATGCTGGCTTCTTCCGCGACCGGGCGGATCGAGGGCCCGAAGAGCGAGCCGAACACGATCAGGATCACCATCACCAGGCCGACGATGCCGAGTTTGTTCCGGCCGAACATGCGTAGTGTTTCCATGTTTGTCTTCCCCGCCTAGACCCTCTTGTCCGGAGGAGATATCCCCCGGCTTCGCCGGGGGATATCTCCTCCGGACACGGTATTGCGTGTGGCTTCAGCCATTGGTAGTCGCGATCCGGACGCGCGGGTCCAGGTAGCCATACAGAAAGTCGGCGATCACGCCCGAGACGACGACCGCCGCCGTTGTCACCAGGAAGATGCCTTGCATAACCGGATAGTCGCGGGCGCCCAGCGCGAGCACCGCCTCCCAGCCCAACCCGCGATATTTGAAGATCGACTCGATGATGAGCGAGCCGCCCATCGAGAAACCGATCACGATCGCCAGGCGGGTGAACAAAGGCAGGGAAGCGTTTCGCCCAACATAAGCCATCATGATTCGCGAATCCTTGAGTCCGCGCGCCTTGGCCACCGTGACGTAGTCCTCGCCCAGGGCGTTGATGGTGTTGGCCCGCATGGCCAGGATCCAGCCGCCCACCGAGGTGAGCACATACACCGCCAGGGGCACTCGCAGATGGCTAAGCACGTCGCCGAAGAACTCGGCGGTGAAGCCGATCTCAATGCCCGGAGACAGCGCGCCGCGCATCTGCGAAATCGGGATGACCTTCCACACCGCGCCCAGCATCAACACGAAAAGGAGCGCGAGGGTGAACTGGGGGAGCGCCTCCATCACCGCTGCGAAATTGCTGATCAGATAGTCGATCAGGGTGTTGCGCCGGAAGGCGGCCAGGGTGCCGAGGATGATGCCCAGGGTGAAGCTGACGAACAGCGATGTGCCCACGCTGAAGATCGTCCAGGGCAGGCGCTGGGCGATGATCTCGCTGACCGGCACACCCCGCGCCTTATAGGACGTGCCCAGGTCGCCCTTGAGCAGGTTGCCGATAAAGTTGACATACTGGGTGGTCACTGGCTGGTCGAGGGGCAGGTTCATCATCATGGTCGCCTGGTTGCGGGCGTCCTCGGCCGAGGCGCCAGCCCGGACCAGGTCTTCCATGAAGATGTCGATCGGATTGCCGGGCATCAGCCGGATCAAAAAGAAGGTCAGCGACACCGCCAGCCAGATCGTGATGACGGCCTTGGCGAACCGGCGCAGGATGAAGGCCAGGGTGGTCTGGCTGAACGGGCGGGGCGGAACGGTCGCCACAGGTCCTCCGGAGGTGGATGGGATTGCGCTCATACTTCGCTTGTCTCCTTCGCGCTATCGCTCCGCAACGCGCTTCTGCTCGCTAACCGGATGGCAGGCCACGGCCGTGCCATCTTCGAAGTGGGTCAGCACAGGCACCTGGCCCGCGCAGCGTTCGCCCTCGAAGGCCGGGCAGCGGGGGTGGAAGGCGCAGCCCGGCGGCAACTTGAGCAGGCTTGGGATGTCCTCGCTCCGCAATTGGATCCGCTCGCGGCGCTTGACGCCCTCCATGTCCGGCTCGGGAATCGCCGACAGGAGCGCCTTGGTGTACGGATGCTGGGGGTGATCGATCAGACTACGGGCCGGGGCCAACTCGACCATCCGGCCCAGATACATCACCCCGATCCGGCCCTCCCAGGCGAAGAACTTGGCCAGGGCAAGGTCGTGGGTGATGAACAGCACCCCCAGGCCCATCTTCTGCTTGAGGGCCGTCAACGTATTGAGCAGCGAGATGCGGATCGACATGTCCACCGAGGCCACGGCCTCATCCGCGACCAGAAAAGACGGGTTGACCGTCAGCGCGCGGGCGATCGAGACGCGCTGGCGCTGGCCGCCGCTCAGTTGATGCGGGTATTTGACGATCAGGTCGGCGGCGGGCGTGAGGTTGACCAACTCCAGCAGCTCGATTGCCCGGGCGCGGGCGGCCGCCTCGCCTCGGACCAGCCCATGCCGCAGCAAGGGCGCCGACAGGATCTGATAGATCGTCTGCGACGAGTTCAGCGAGGCGTAGGGATCCTGATGGATCAACTGCACGCCCAACCGAAATTGCTTCCATGCGCTGCCTTTCAGTTCGCGGAGGTCGACGCCTTTGAACAAGATCGCGCCCGCGCTGGGCGCGAGCAGCCCGGCCACCATCTTGCCGGTGGTGGTCTTGCCGCAGCCGCTCTCGCCAACCAGGCACACGACCTCGCCCTGCGCGATGTCCAGGCTGACGTCATCGACAGCCCGGACAACCTGGCGCTTGACGTTGAACTCCTTGGTCAGGTTCTTGAGCGAAATGATGGGCGTTGTCATGAGCGTGAGGCGGCCGCGCTCTCGGCGCGGGCGCTGGCAATCTCGGGCCAGTAGTGGCACTTGACCTCGTGCCGGTTGCCGAGATCCTCGGCGGACGGCTCGGTCTGGGAACATTTGGCCCGGGCATGCGCGCAGCGCGCATGAAACTTGCACCCGTTGGGCAGATCGATCAGATCGGGCGGCGAGCCGGGGATCGAAGCGAGCGAATCGCGCTCGGACTCCAGCGTCGGCAGCGAGCGGAGCAGACCGCCGGTGTACGGATGGCGGGACTGGTTGAACATGCTGCGCGTGTCGCCGATCTCGACGATGGCCCCGGCGTAGTAGGTGGCCATCCGATCGACCAGCTCGGAGGCCAGCGCCAGATCATGCGAGATGAAGATCATTGAGAACTTGAGCGCGGCCCTCAGTTCGCGCAGCACGTCGATGACGCTGCGCTGGGTGAGGACATCCAGGGCGGTGGTGGGCTCGTCCAGGATCAACAATTGCGGCTCGAGCAGCAGCGACAGGGCGATCAGCACGCGCTGGCGCATCCCGCCCGAGAGCTCATGGGGATAAGCCTTCCACACTCGGTTCGGGTCGAGGCGGACCAGGCTGAGCAGGTGCTTGCCGCGCTCGTCGAGCTCGCGCCCTTGCGGGCCGTCATGGGCCTTGGCCGTGTCGGCAAATTGATCGGCGACGCGCAGAACCGGGTTGAAGGCGTTCATCGAGCCCTGGAAGACCATCGCGCATTCCTTCCAGCGGAACTTGCGCAGACCGTCCTGGTTGAGCTTGCGCACGTCGATCTCGCGCTCGACCGCGCCGGGCTGGCCATTCACGAGGGTATGCCGCCGATAGAGGATCTGGCCGGAAGTGATCCGGGCGTTCGAGGGCAGGAGGCGGATCAGGCCGGTGCCGATGGTGGTCTTGCCGGAGCCGCTCTCACCGATGAGGGCAAGCGCTTCGCCGGGCATGATATCGAAATTGACATCCCGGGCCGCCTTCACAAAGCCGCGTTTGGCTTTGTATTCAATTCCGAGGTTCCTGACCGACAGCGTGGGGGTCTGGGGCATGGATGACTCCGCAAGGCCGAGAAACGAAAGGCGCCCAGCCCTGCAACGCTGTCGATTCTATCCGTGAACACGATTCGCGTAGCGCGTTGCGTGCCACCCATGATTGTTGCGAAGTCAGCGGTTCGAAGGCAAATACGCCGCCTCCCAGTTTCGGGCCTCGAATTGGCGGGAGAACGGCAGAACGGGAGGGTTCCAGGGGTTAACCGATTTAGGTCACCGTCCAAGCCCTGTTTGGGCTTGACAATCGAGCTGGTGTCTGATATATCAGATACCAATGACCGTCACTGAGGTCGCCCCTGCCGAGATTTCGCCGCTCAAAGCCAGCCGGCTGACCGATCAGGTCTATGAGGCCATCACCGCCCGCATCCTGAACGGCACGTTCCGCCCCGGAGATCGCCTCGATGTCAATTGGCTGGCCGACAAGCTCGAGGTCAGCCCTACCCCGGTGAAGAACGCGCTGTCCCTGCTGGCCAACGAAGGTCTGGTCCAGATCCTGCCCCGCAACGGCACGTTTGTCACCCAGGTCTCGCGCCGCTCGCTCGAAGAAGCGCTCAGCATCCGCGAAGCCTTTGAATTGCTCGCCGCCGACACGCTCATTGACAACGTGACACCGGATCTGCTCAACGAGCTGACCGCCCGGGTCGACGCGATCCAGCACGCGCCGGATGTCGCCTCGCACTATCACCGCAACACCGAACTCCACCAGCGCCTGGTGGAACTGAGCGGCAACCTGATGCTCACAACGCTCTATCGCCAGCTCCACGCGCATATCCACATTGCGCTGCTGCATGCCCGCTCGTCGACGTGGAAAGCCCGCGCGGGCGTCGAGGCCGACGAACACCGGGCGATCGTGAACGCCCTGGCCGACCGCGACATGGATTCGTTAAAGGGCGCCATCCGCGCGCACTTGAAACGCTCTCGAAAATCACTGCTTGAGGAGATACGCACCCAGGAGGATACATGAAACAGCAACGTTTGGTCAGATTCGCATCGCTATCGCTGGTCGCAGCCGTCCTGGCCGCCTGCGCGGGCGCGGCGCCCGCGCCAACGGCCGCGCCGGCGGCGCCCGCCAAAGTCGAGGCGCCTAAGCCCGCCGCCCCGGTCAAGCTTCGCCTCGCTTCGTGGCAGTGGGAAGATGCCGCCTACAAGGA
>JAGOCU010000043.1:0-5857 GCA_017998555.1 Thermoflexales bacterium | reverse complement strand
GTCACCTTCTTCAAGGAACTGTTCGATGCCGGCACGATCCCGCAGGGCGTCAAGGACGCGGCCTCACAATACGCCTGGTTCAACCAGGGCAAGGCGGCCATGAGCATCGACGGCGCATGGTATTGGGCCGTTCTGGAGCAGGACGGCAAAGCCGTGCTGCCCAACACGAAGATCTATCCGATCCCGACCGACACCCAGGCCGCGACCGGCGGGGTGAACAACCTGATCGGGATCGCCGCCAAGTCGCCCAACTACAAGGCGGCCTGCGAGTACATCAAGTCGCTGGCAACCCCCCAGTGGGCCCAGTTGTGGGTCGAGAAGAGCCGCACCATCTTCCCGATGCAGGGCTCCGTGTCGGACAGCTTCCTCAAGGCCAACCCCTGGTTTGATGTCTACGCCAAGGAGCTCAAGAAGGCCGTCCCCGTCGCGCCGCCCGGCCTGGAGATCTACTACAACGACGTGCAGAAGGTTATCAACGCCAAACTCGTCGAAGTGCTCTACAACAACAAGCCGGTCGAGCAGGCGATGAATGAGGCTCAGGCCGAAATCGAGAAAGTCATCAAGAAGTAAGGCTGAGCTTCTCCAACATTGCGCGGTTGGGTGTCACTGCTGCGACACCCAACCGCGCCCATCACCATGAGCGCCACCCCTCTCCGCCGCCGCGCCCGTTCGCGCCTGACCCAGGGCGCGCTCCCCTACCTGCTGCTTGCGCCGGCGCTGCTGGTCATCGTCGCCGTCGTCCTCTACCCCATGCTCTACAGCGCGACCCTGAGCTTCTTCAAGGCCAACCTGCTGAACATGGATCGGATGACCTTCGTGGGTTTGCAGAACTACGTGGATATCCTCACCGACAGCGCCTTCTGGCGCTCGCTGTGGGTGACGGTGCAGTACACGGTCGGGGTGGTTGCGCTGAGTTTCGGTCTGGGTCTGGGCACGGCCCTGATGCTGAATGTGCGCTTTCCGTTACGCGGTCTCGCCCGCGCCCTGATCATCATCCCGTGGGCCACCCCATGGCTGGTTACCACCCTGATCTGGTATGTCATGTTCAACCCCCAGATCGGGCCGATCAACGCGATCCTGAAGCAGCTCGGGCTGATCGAGACCGGGGTGGCCTGGCTATATCTGAATGGCACCGCCATGCCGGTCATCATCCTCGTGACCGCCTGGCGCTTGTTTCCGACCACCACCCTGCTGGTCCTCGCCGCGCTCCAGAGCATCTCGCCCGAGCTGTATGAGGCGGCCGAAGTGGACGGCGCGGGCTGGCTGGGAAAGCTGCGCTACATCACCCTGCCCGGGATCAGCGCCACCAGCTTTGTCTCGCTTGTGCTGGTGACGATTTCAGCCTTCAAGCTCTTCACCGTGGCCTGGGTGATGACCGCGGGCGGCCCGGGCGACGTCACTCGGGTGCTGTCCGTGTTTGTCTATGAGGAAGCCTTCCGCTTCTTCCGGGTCGGCCCGAGCTCGACCCTTGCCACCCTGCTCTTCATCCTCAGCGCCGGTCTGGTGGTTGCTTATTTTCGTTTACTTCAGGGGGGCCGTGATGAGCCAGAGTAGCGTTTCGCTCTTCGCCGCCAGCCGGAAGAAAGTCGATCTGCTCCAGCGCGGGCTGGTCATGTTCGCCGCCTTTGCGATCGGGATCGTCATCTTCTATCCGTTCTACTGGATGGTGATGGCCTCGGTTCTGCCGGAAGGCTCCAGCCTGGCAAGCACGACCCTGCTGATACCCGGCACGATCAGCCTGGAAGCCTATGCGACCGTCCTGCTTCGAAAGCCAATGCTGCTGTGGACGGCCAACACCCTGCTGGTGACGATCCTGTCCACGGTTTTTGTCACGCCCCTGGCCCTGCTGGCCGCCTACAGCATGAGCCGCTTCCGTTTTCGCGGCCGGATGGCGATGATCTTCTTCGTGCTGATGACCCAGCTGTTGCCGGCCACATCAGTCCTGATCCCGCTGTTTCTTGTATTCCGGGCGTATGGCCTGCTCAACAACCTGCTTGGCGTGACAATCGCCTACGTTACCTTCCTCATGCCGCAGACGATCTGGATTCTGTGGGGCTACCTCAAAAGCATCCCCGGCGATTTTGAGGAGTCGGCGATGGTCGATGGCTGCACCCGCTTTGGCGCGTTTCTGCGGGTGACCGTGCCGATCGCCATCCCCGGCATCGTGGCAGCCGCCCTGTTCGCTTTCCTGGAGAGCTGGAATCAGTACATCCTGGCCTACGCCCTGACCAGCAGCACCGAGAAATGGGTGGTCTCCCTCGGGCTGTATGCCTTCATCGGCGAGTACACCGTCCTGGTCGAGCAAATGATGGCCGCCTCGGTCATGGCTTCGATCCCCGCCCTGGCCGTGTTTGTGGCCTTGCAGCGTTACCTGCGTGGCGGGCTGGCCCTGGGCGGTTTGAAGGGCTGACCGGCGTGGAGACAGACGCGCGTTTCCGGTCGACATGATCTTTCGCCGCGCCAGCGCGGCAGGAGCAAGCGTGAAAATAGCAAGCGTAGAAGCCATCCCCATTCGGGCCCCGATGCGTCCCGGCGACGTCTACTGGGGTAACCAGACCTGGGGCAAGAACAAGGATGCCAAAGCGGCCGCGGCCGGGCTGCCGCCCGACGAAGACCGCAGCGGGTATCCGCATTTGTGGCGCAGCCGGGCGGCCTACTCGCGCTCGGTCGACACCACCCTGGTCAAGATCACCACCGACAGCGGCATCGTGGGCTGGGGCGAATCCAAGACGCCGGTGGCCCCAAACATCACCGCGACGGTCATCCGCGAACTGCTGGCCGGCATCCTGGTCGGCCAGGACGCGCTGACCCCGGCCCTGCAATGGGATCGGATGTATGGCGCAATGCGCATCCGCGGCCACGCCCAGGGCTTCTGGATCGAATCCATCAGCGGCATCGACATCGCCCTGTGGGACATCATGGGCAAGGCCCTCGGCCAGCCCATCTGCAAATTGCTGGGCGGGCCGTTTCGCGACCGGGTGAAGCTGTACGCCTCGGGCATCCCGGGCGTGCGGCATGGCGCGCCCCAGGAAGCCTGGGACAACCTGCGGGTCGCGGCCGAGGACGTGAAGCGGCGCGGTTTCCAGGCGGTCAAGGTCGCCATCGGCCTGAGCACCGCCGGCGACATCCGCACCATCGAGATTCTGCGGGACGCCTTCGGGCCGGACTTCACCATCTTCACCGACGCGGCCATGATGTACGACGTGCCGCAGGCGGTCGAAGTCGGGCGCGCGCTCGAAAAACTCAAGGTGGGTTGGCTCGAGGCGCCCTTGCCGGCCGAGGACATTGAAGGCTATGCCCGGCTCGCCCGGGCGCTGGACATTCCAATCGCCAGCGACCTGATTTTCAACCGCTGGCAGGTGCGCAATCTGCTCCTGGCGGGCGGCGTCGACGTGGTCCAGCCCGACGTGTGCCGCAGCGGCGGCATCACCGAATGCAAACGCATCGCCGAGCTGGCGGACGCTTTCCACAAAGCCGCCACCCCGCACGTCAGCATCGGCTCGATCATCCAATTCGCAGCCAGCGCGCATCTGGCGGCCAGCTTCCCCAACCAGGCCGTGATGGAGTTCTGGTTTGGGGCCAACCCGATCGGCGACGCGATCGCCCGCGAACCGCTCAAGCTGGTGGACGGTTACCTGCATGTGCCCATGGGGCCGGGGCTGGGCATCGAGATCGATGAGGAGAAGCTCCGCCAGTACGAGGTGTGAGACCGCGGGAAATCATGAAGATCAACCATATCGAATCCTTCATCGTGCGCGCGCCGATCGACAGCAACAAAGTGTACTGGGGCGCCGGTTACTGGATGTCCGATCCAAAGCAGCATCCCGGGCTGCCCGAGGGCCACCCGGGCGACATCACGACCGAATACCCACCCATCTGGCGCCTGCGCCCAATCTACACCCGAGACCTGGCTTGTGTCGTTGTGCGGATTGAAACCGACACCGGGCTGGTCGGCTGGGGCGAGGCGCATACGCCAGTCGCGCCTGAAGCGGCCAAGGCCGCCATCGACGCGCTGCTGGCCGGGATCGTGCTCGGCCGGGACCCGCTCGACATCCAGCCGATCTGGGAGAACATGTACTCGTCGATGCGGATGCGCGGCCATTCGACCGGCTTTCTGCTCGAGGCGATCAGCGGCGTCGACATCGCGCTGTGGGATCTGGCCGGGCGCGCCCTGGGCGTGCCGATCTCGACCCTGTTGGGCGGCCGCGTGCGCGATCGCATCCCGGTCTACGCCTCTTCGCTGCCGCGCGTGCATGCGCGGGCGGGCGAGGCCGGATATCAGGGACTGGCCGATCTGGCGCGCAGCCTGGTCGAGCAGGGCTATCGCGCCTTCAAGGTCAAGCTCGGCATCGATATCGAACAGGATCGTCACTCGCTGCGCGTGTTGCGCAAGGCCGTGGGGCCGGACGTGCGGATCTGCGTCGACGTCAACGGCGCCTACGATCTGGCTCAGGCCCGCCTTGCCGGCCGGATGATGGAAGAGGAGGGCGCCTATTGGCTGGAAGAGCCGCTGATGCCGGAGAACTGGCGCGGCTACGCGGATCTGGCCGCCTCGCTGCAAATCCGGGTGGTGGCCGGTGAATGCCTGTTCAACCGCTGGCAGTTCAACGACTACTTCGTCGCCGGGGCGGTCGACGCGATCAACCCGGATGTCGGCCGCGCAGGCGGGATCAGCGAGTGCAAGCGGATCAGCGACCTGGCCGACACCTACGGCATCCCGTTCTCGCCGCACATCAGCATCGGCAGCGCGATCTACATGGCCGCCTCGCTGCAATGGGCGGCAGCCGGCTCGAACCTGAACATGTGCGAGTGGCCGATGGACGTCAGCGCGATCGGCAACGGCATCCTCAAGCGGCCTTTCCAGTTTGAGGGCGGCGCGATTCTGCTTGACGAGACGCCCGGCCTTGGGATAGACATCGACGAGGACAAACTCCGGCGCTGGCAGGTGAGGGCGACATCATGAAGATTCTCCTGACGGGTTCGAGCGGCCGGATCGGCTCGATCGTGGCGGGTCAGTTGCGCGAGGGGGGCGACTGGGTGCGCGGTTTCGATCTGCGGCCCGGCGGCGTTCCGCTTGACGACTTCGTCCAGGGCGATCTGGCAACACCGGCCGCGATCGAGGCCGCGCTGGAAGGGGTCGAGGCGGTCGCCCACCTCGGCGCGCTGATGAGCTGGCATCCGCGCGATGAAGCGGCCATGTTCGAGACCAACGTGCGCGGCACCTTCAATCTGGCCCGGGCGGCCGCGGGCCGCGGCATCGGGCGGTTTGTGTTCGCCAGCAGCGGCGAGGTGTATCCCGAGCTCGATCCGCAGTTCCTGCCGATCGATGAGACCCATCCCACCCGCCCGACAAGCGCCTACGGCATGACCAAACTGCTGGGCGAGGAGACCGTGCGCAGCTTCGGGCGGCGCGGCCACAAGTTTTCGATTCTACGTTTTGCGCACACCCAGGCCGCAAGCGAGCTGCTCGATCCGAACAGCTTCTTCTCCGGCCCGCGCTTCTATGTGAACGCCAAGCTGCGCCAGTTGCGCGGGCTGCCCGATTCGCCAAACGTGGCGAAGAGCATCGCCGCGCTCGAGGCCGTGGCAACGCCGGAAGAGCAGCACTACATCGGCTGCGACCCGTCGGGCGCGCCCTACCGCATGTGCATGTGCGATGCGCGCGATCTGGCCCGAGGCGTCGGGCTGGGCCTGCATCATCCAGCGGCCGAGGGCGAGACGTTCAACATCGGGCCCGCCCGGAGCTTCGCCTTCGACGAGGCGCTGCCCTATCTCGCCGGCAAGACCGGCCTGCCGGTGCGGCGGGTGAGCCTCTTCACCGCTTCGTATCGATACGAGACCAGCATCGGCAAAGCCA
>JAGOCU010000368.1 GCA_017998555.1 Thermoflexales bacterium | reverse complement strand
TCCGAGATCCAGCGCGCGCGGGGAAGCGGGCAGCCGCTGTCCAGCGCGGTGCGCGGACCCATGGAGCAGGCCTTTGGGGCCGATTTCAGCGCGGTCAGCATCCACACCGACGCAAATTCCGACCGCTTGAGCCGATCGCTGCACGCCCGCGCCTTTACGACCGGCAGCGACGTTTTCTTCCGCCAGGGCGCCTACGCGCCCGAAAGCGCCGCCGGACAGGAACTGATTGCGCATGAACTGGCCCACACCGTGCAACAGGGCGGCGGTTCCGGACGCGGCCTGCAGCGCTATTTCGAGGCGCAGCCGAACGAGTACATTCCCACGATCGCGCCGGTGGTCGCCCCGATGTTCGAATCCAACGCGACCGATCCCACCGCCGACCCGACGACGGCGACGGTCCGCTACGCCAAACAGAACGACACGAAGCCGCCGCTCAAGGTGGCCGAAGACTTCAGCCTCGCCATCAACGCAACCGACAACGAGCCCAAGGAGTTCTACGCCACGGATCCAGTCGTGGCAAGCGCCAACCTCGCGCTCGCCGAGCAATCCAGCCCCGTGACGCTGGACAACAGCATCGGTCACCAGATCGACATGTACGGCGCAAACCTGAAGATGGTCCGGCCCACCCGGAATGGCGCCGGCATCAATCTGCAGGCCAACGAGTTTGCCGACTTCCTCGAGCACAAGTGCATCAACGTCGCGCTGGAAGTCATGGGCAAGGTCAACTGGGCGAACTTCCGCAGCAATGCCGTGTTGAAGGATCGGACCGCCCCCCTCCAGCCCGAAACGCGGGTGACCCTGAATCCGGGCGGAACGGTGATCCCGGAAACCGAAAAGCTGGCCAACCTGATGGGTTCCCGCCCCAATCAGGCGATCTCGCGAACCGATGGCAGCAACGCCATGACCGACGATCAGGACGTGGGCTCGGTCGGCCGCACCTACGGTCTGCAGCAGGGCCGGGGTAATCTCGATCAGGCCGAACAAAGCCTGGGGGTCAACAAATACGCCAAGGCCGGGGTGGGCCAGGGCTATATGACCGAAACGCTTTCCAGCACCCCCACCGAGACCAAGAAGGATTACTCGGAGATGACGCCCGGCAAATTGTGGGGCGAAAACCCCACCAAGCGCGAGAGCGTATGGGGCTATCACTTCGCCGCGGTTGCGGCTCAGAGCCTGGACGGCGCCGACCAGATCACCCTCGAAAACTACAATCGGACCGTTGAAATGAACGAGAAGCTGGCCACGCTCGAGAAGCAGATGGAGCAGCGCTATCGGAATCAATACGGCCGGGCCGCGCTTGCGCTTCTCAAGCAGCAGATGACGACCGATACCGGATCGGCGACGGAGCGCATCGGGATGATCCAGGCCACGCTACTCAAAGGCGCGAAGGCGACGAAGGTGGAATCGCAGAACGCCATTCGAAACGTGCTGGAAAACGCCGGGAAGATGTGGTATTTCCGGATGGTGGGCTCCAGGAACGGTCAATCCTTCCACGAGTTGATGGCCCAGAGCGGATACTTCGCGAATCCGATGACGATGGTGGTCGAGGCGCCGATTGAAGCCGCCCGCACGGATGGATTGTTGGCGACCGACAGCGCCGATCTGGCCGGGACCGAATCGAACACGTTCAGAGGCGCCGTGCCAAAAATGATCGCCGATCTGCGCCGGCGGCCCGCCCGGCGCATGACGATTACCGGCTACATGACCGCGGACGAAAGCGGACGAGATGCCACCCTCAGCCTGCAACGCGCCCAGCATGCCAGGCAATTGCTGGTGGCCAACGGCGTGCCCGCCGGCCAGATCGACGCGGTCGACGGCGGGGTTGTCGACACGCTCACGGGCGGCCGAAACGGCCTGGATCCGAATCAGCGGGTCGTTGCCGTGATCGCGGACTGACCGGGCTGTTCCACGCGATGTGGATGCAAAATCCCCCGCCTCGGCCTACGTCCGGGCGGGGGATTTCGTTTCAGATATGCGCTTTGGGCGCGGCTGGGCTTACTTGAGCGCCTTGGCGAGGAAATCCATCACAAGCTTCTGATTGTCAGCCGCCGAGAACGGGCTCCCGCCATGGCCGGCGCCCTGAATCAGGGTGTAGGTCACTTTGTCCGCCCCGATCAGCGGCGTCAGCGCATCCGCGAGCAACTTGCCCTGCTGAGGCGGGACGTTGCAATCCGCTGTGCCGTGCTGGATCAGGAAGGGCGGCGCCTTGGCCGAGACATAGGCGATTGGGTTCATCAGCTTCGAGGCTTCCGGCTTGGTTTGAATCGGCGCGCCGATCAGGGTGGACTCGGGCGAATTGGCGGCGTTGTGATCCACCGGGCAGGCGGTGCCAGCGAACTGCGCATCCATCTGCAGAAAGTCAGTCGGGCCAAACCAATCGACAACGGCCTGAACGCAGCTTGACTGATCGGCGTTCCCGAGCTCCGGACCCTCGAGGGCCGCCGCGCCGCAGGAGGTGCCGAGCAAGGCGGCCAGGTTGCCGCCCGCCGATGCGCCAAAGGACGCAAAACGCTGAGGGTCGAGTTTGTATTTGGCCGCATTGGCCCGCAGCCAGCGCACCGCGGCCTTGGCGTCCTGGATCTGGGCGGGCGCCTTTGCCTCGCCGCTCAGGCGATAGTTGATGCTGGCGACCGCGTAACCCGCGGCCAGAAAGGCATCCGCCATGTCCGGGTTTCCCTTGTCACCCATCATGAAGCCGCCGCCATGAATGTTGATGATCAACGGGAATGGACCCGTGCCCGCTGGCACGTACAGATCGAGCTTCTGAGCGGCGGAGCCGGTGGCATAGGCCGCGTCTTTGAGGACCGGCACGGCGGTGACACTCGAGCCCGCGCCACCGGGCGCGCCGCCGCGGGGCGGAAGCCCGGCCGGGGGCTGGGCGGCGGGTGCAGCGGTCGACACGGCGGTCGCGGCGGGCTTGGTGGCGACCGGCGTTGGCGCCACCGTGGGCGCTGCGGCGCCGGCGCAACCCGAAAGGGCGAATACGGCCAGGACGGCCAGGCGATACAAGACGGTGGGGGTGTTTCGAAGCGATGACATGCTGTTCTCCTTTCTATGAACTGCGGGTCATGCTACAAACCGATTCTGCAGACAATCTCAAGCCGGACGCGAAGAATCATGAAGATTCGCGGC
>JAGOCU010000042.1 GCA_017998555.1 Thermoflexales bacterium | reverse complement strand
GCCCAGCGCGGCCGCGAGTCCGGCTTGCATCTGATCGTGTGCACGCAGAAGCCGTCCTCCAAGGCCATTGGTCCGCTGTTGAAGGCGAACCTGCCCCTTCGGCTTGTGGGAAAGGTGTCCTCGTTGGAGGACGCGCGCACGGCGGCCGGGCTTCCCGCAACGGGCGCAGAGCGCCTGAACGGTCGCGGCGACTTTGTGGCCGTCACGGGCACGCGGGTCATTCGCTTTCAGGCGGCAGAACCCGACGTGCTCGAAATCGGCCGGCGGCGTCCGATTCTGGCGGCCGTGAATCCCGCTTCGTATCAGCCTGGGCTTTTGGCAAGCCGCTAGGCGCGTAATCACCCAAGGAGTCAAATGGACAAGATCATCAAGACCTCCGCCATCGCGTTGATCATCTTCGCTGTGGTCCTCGCCTTTGTCGTCGGGACGCGCATGGAACAGGCAACCATCATCCTGTTGAGCGGCGCCGCCGTCGGCATTCTGGTGTGCGCGCCCTGCGCCGCCTTCATCACCTTTGCAGCCATGAAGCGGCGCGACGGCGCCATTCGCGATGAGCGCATGACCCGCTATACGGCGCCCCTTCCGCAGGAGCCGCCCACCTACTGGTCGCTTCCGAGCGGTCCCTTCATGGTGGATGCCAGGCGCTTTGCGCCGGGTTTGCCCGCTGGAAACGGGGGCTATGCGGATGTTGGCTACACGATGCCCGCCCGGCGCAAGTTCTATGTGATCGGCGAGAGTGGCGAAGTCCGCGACGCCGATGGCGGGGATGACGCCTGAGCGGTCTTCCGGCCGAGGCGGTTGATCCGGGCCTGGATCGCGCAGCGAACGGGCCCGGATCGGCGTGCAGAATTCGCGGCATGTTGTCCGCGGTCGAGAGCGACACCCCCGGCGGAGCTGGGGGTGTCGCTCTCGGTTCCTGGCGCTGGCGCCCGCTCGGCTAGAGCAGGATGAGCTCGGTTTGAGGCGTGCTGAGATACTCGGCGCCGGACGCGGTCACGACCACATTCTCTTCAAGGCCGAGATAGCCGATCCCATCGACCATCGTGCCGAGTTCGATGGCGTAGACGGCGCCCAATTCGACCGGCTTGTTTGGCAGGTCGCTGTATTTCGCCCAGCGCGGCCCCAGGATGCTGCCACCATCGTGGACGCGCCGGCCAACGTGATGGGCAAAGGCATGCATGAACTCCGGATAGCCCGCCTCGACGAGGGTCTTGCGGGCGATGGCATCCACATCCGCGCCGATGACGCCCGGCTTGATGGCCGCTTTGGCCGCCTCCAGGGCAGCCCGGCAGGCGGCCCAGGCCTTGGTCACCTCTACTGGCGCCTCGGACTCGCCGTCACGCAGCACATATGCGTCGCGCTGCAGGTCGCTGCAGTAGTCGTCCTTGCGCAAGCCCATGTCGAGGTGCAGGATTTGTCCTGGCTGAATCACCAGGTCGGACGGGATGCCGTGCCCAATTGACGAATCAGGTCCGGCATTGACAATGGGGTCGGTCAGGCGTTCCCAGCCGAACTCGGCGCCCAGTGCGCTGGCGAACTCGCCTGCCTTTGCATGAACGTCGATCTCGGTCATGCCGCGCAACGGCAGCGCGAAGAGTTGGGCGTAGAGCTGTTCAGTCAGACCGATGGTGTGTCGGATGCGGCTGAGCTCGGCCGGCGACTTGCGCTCGCGCAGACGCCGCGCAACATTCTCGGCGCTGGCGAAGCGACCGGGATATGGCGTGCCCGCCAGCAGGGTGGCCAGTTTGGCGTACATCCCGAACGTGAGGCCATCCGAGGCCGGGTCGCTAAGCGAGTAATTCAATCCGATCGAGCCCGGATTGAGTCGATCGAGCGCCTTGCGCAGATGCTCTTCGATGCTGGTGTCGTAGCCGATGACCTCATCCCACGCGCCCAGCTTGCGGACATTGTCGGCATCGTAGCGGCCCACGATGGCGATCTTGCTCCCATCCCGGGCGACGATGAGCGCGCTCACCCAGGTCAGTCCAAAGCCGGTCAGGAGATCGAGCGCCGGATCCATCACTTGCCCGGTCTCACGCACAAAGGTGATCCAGCAGTCGAGATTCTGCTCCGCGAGAAGCGCAACGGCCTGATCGAGTTTTTCCTGGGTGATTGTGTTCATTTTTGGGTGATCCGTTCGAAAATACTGCTGAATTCCTCGTCCGAAAAGAAGCTGATGACGATTTGGCCGCCCTTGCGTCCGCGCTTGAGCGATACCTTTGTTCCCAGCGCATCCCGCAATTGCGCCTCGTATTGCTGGGCATCCTTCCAGTCACGGGTCCGGTTCTGGGCAACGGTCTTTTTGGGAGCCGGCTTTTCAGCCATGCGCCTGACCAGCTCCTCGGTCTGGCGCACGTTGAGTCCCTGGCGGGTCACGGCCTCGAGCGCGACGAGCTGTTCAACGGCGGAGGGCAGGCCCAACAATGCCCGGGCGTGACCCTCGCTGACGACGCCGTTCATCAGCGCAGCCTGCACCTGACCTGGAAGCTTGAGCAGCCGGACCGTATTGGTCACCGTGCTGCGGTTCTTGCCGACCCGCTCGGCGACCATCTCCTGAGTCAGGCCAAACTCATTCATGAGCTGTTGGTAGGCGGCCGCCTCTTCCAGCGGGCTCAGGTCGCTGCGCTGGATGTTCTCGATCAGCGCGATCTCGAGCATCTGCTGCGGCGCAACATCCTTGATGATGACCGGCACATGGCTCAAACCGGCAAGCTGGGATGCGCGCCAGCGCCGCTCGCCGGCAATCAACGTATACGGCGCGCCGGAACCGCTCGTGCGGGTCACGATGAGCGGCTGGATGACCCCGTGCTCACGGATGCTCGAGGCGAGTTCTTCCAGGTTCATCGCTTCGATGCCGCGTGACAGCCGGGGTTGGTGCGGGTTGGCCCGTATCTCGTTGACGGCAATCTCGATGGTGCCCTTGGCGGCGACGGTCTCGGCGTCATGGGCGCCCGGGATGAGGGCGTCAAGACCGCGTCCGAGTCCGATGGGTCTAGGCATGGGTCACCTCTGGAGCGCGTGCGGGCGTGGCCGGAGTCATGATTTCAGCATCGTCCCGGCGGATGATTTCCTCGGACAACGCGGTGTAGGCCCGCCCGCCCGGGGACGTTGGCGCGTAGGTCTGAATCGGCTGGCCATGGCTGGGCGCCTCGCTCAGTCGAACGTTGCGCGGAATGCGCGTGGTATAGACCTTGTCGCCAAAATACTTGACGGTTTCGGCAATGACCTGGTTGGAGAGGGCCGTGCGCGCGTCATACATGGTCATGATCAGGCCCTGGATGTCGACGTGCGGGTTCAGCCGTTGGCGAACCAGTTGGATGGTGCGGGTGAGCTGCGACAGGCCCTCCAGCGCGAGATACTCGCACTGAACGGGAATCAGGACGCCCGTCGCGGCCGTCAATGCGTTGACGGTGAGCAGGCCGAGCGAAGGCGGGCAGTCAATCAGAATGTAGTCAAAGCGGTCCGGATCGGCCGCCAGCGCCTGGCGTAACCGATATTCGCGGGCCAGTTCGCCCACCAACTCGATCTCGGCGGCGGCCAGCCCGGGCGCGCTGGGGATGATGGACAGATTGAGGCGCGCATTCACCAGCGTCGCTTTGGCGATCGTGACATTCCCGAGCAATACGTCATATGACGACGCGGCGACCTTGTCCTTCGCGATGCCGAGGCTGCTCGTCGCGTTGCCCTGCGGATCCATGTCGAGCAACAACGTTTTTTTGCCGCACGCAGCGAGCGCAACGGCGAGGTTGACCGCAGTCGTGGTTTTCCCCACCCCACCCTTCTGGTTGGCGATGGCGTAGATGCGACTCATGCTTCGGCGTCCGAGTGTAACCCAGCGCTGCAGCGCGCGATGTCCGCTTCTGTCGGGAGGCCCGCCAAATTCGGCCGGGTGACCGATTGCGCCGCGATACAACAGGCAAACGCGCATGCTTCCAGAGCGGTCTGTCCCTGGCGCAAGGAGACAAACAGAGTCGCCGCAAAGATGTCGCCCGCGCCCGTCGGCTCCACTTCCTGCACCCGCGGCGCCGCTACGTGGTGGCGATGGCCGTGCAGATAGGCCTGGCACCCGCGCTCGCCGATGGTCACGACCAGCAGGCGGGTGCGGGTTGCCCAGGTCTCGGCCAGGGCCCAATCCCCGCCGATGTCATCGATGCTGCAGACGACGGCATCCGCCCGCGTCAAGACGCGGTCGGCATCATCCCAGGGACCGGCAACGACATGGCCCTGGGCGTCCCAGCGCCGCAGCCAACCCTGGGGCGTGACACCCACAAAGGACTCGCTGTCCATTGCTTCGACGATCCGGGGGTCGACCTCGTTGCAGACCGGCGCGAGGTGGGCAATCTCGGCCCGGCGCAGGGCCGGCGTCAGGTCATCCGCCATCAACCGGCGTGCCACGGGTCTGGTCACCTGGGTCCGGCGCCCTCCGGCGTAGCGATTCTCAAACTGGGTGGTTGTGGCAGTCGGGATGCGGAAGAAGTCGATTCCGGGAAAGACCGCCTGCCAGTCGAACTGCTCGCCAGCCGCGGTCAGGACAGCGACGTCTTCAACGAACGATCTGGCCGCGCGCGCGGAGTACATGACAGTGCCGCCGGGCGTGTTGCCGGCTGGCCAGACATCCTCGGTCACATGGCCAATGGCGAGGTACTCGATCGGCGTCATCATCAGCCTCCAAAAGCGATCCGGCGCGGGGCCGCCTCGCCCGCGGCGCGCATGCCCGAGACCAGCGTCCGCAACCGCGCGGCTACTGCTGCTTGAGCTTGATTACGACTTTGCGCGATGCGCCTTCGCCCTGGCTCTCGGTATAGATGCGGTCGTCATCCCGCAGCGCAAGATGCACGAAGCGCCTCTCACTCGCCGGCATGGGCTCCAGCGTGACCGGGCGCCCGGAGGAAATTACCCGCTCCGCCATGCGCTGGGCCATCTGCATGATCCGCCGTTCGCGCGCCGCCTTGTAGCCGTCGGCGTCAACCGTAATGCGCAGGCTGGACTTCGCCTGATGCGCCCACATCGTCTGGATCATCGTCTGCAGCGCATTCAGCCCTTCGGACTGGTAGGTCAGCAGCGTCTCCGCGTCTGGTCCCGAGACATTCACATACAGCGACAGCGTGTCATCGGAGGCCCGAGGCTCCTGCAATTGCGCCTCGACGACAACATCGAGGCCCATGCGCTCAACGATGCCCTGGGCAATGTCGCGGGCCAGTTCAGCCGCGCCCTCGGGCGCGGTCACGGGCTCCTCGGATTCGGCCGAGCGGGGCGGCCGAGCGGGTCGCGGCTCAACCTGTCGGGGAAGCGGCGCGCGACGCAGGGGTCTGGCGTCGGGTTCCCGGCGCGGGAGTGGGGCCTGTTCGGCCGGCGCCTCAGGTTCCTGCCGCATGACGGGTTGAGGGGCCGGCGCGCGCGGCGGCGGTGGAGGCGGGGGCGGCGGAGGCGGCGCAACCGGTGGCGGGGGCGCCTGCATCGCGGCCATTGCCGCAGCCCGGGTCCGGGCCTCCACTTCGGCATAAGGCGTCAGCCGGACCTTGGCCGGCCGCGAGCCGATCCCCAGCACGCCGCGCGCGCCTTCATCGAGCACTTCAATCGTGACCTCGGCGCGGATGAGCTTCAGTTGGGACAGGCCCTGGTTGATGGCGGATTCAACATCGGGAGCAGCAATTTCGATGGCAGGCATGGTAATGATCTCCGGTTGCGGAGAGCGGCCGGCGGATCACCACCGGCAGCCGGCGCTACTTCTTGTTCTTGTCCTTTTCCTTTTGCTTGGACAATTCGATGGAGGGCGCGCCCCGGCCCTTCGACTTGGGCAGCGGCGCAGGCGGCGCGGGTGGCGCCGACGATTTGCTCTTGACGACCGAATTCGACAATTGGGCTGGTGCGCCCGCGCCCGGAAGCGCGTGCTGCCGTCTGGCGTGGTCGATCCGGGGCTTCAGCAGATAGTACTGCCCGACACCCATCAGGTTCGACACCAGCCAGTAGAACCCCAGTCCGACCGGCGCGGTGAACATGAACATGCCAAACATGATCGGCATCATCCACTGCATGGTCTGGTTCATCTGGGCCGACTGCGGGTCCGTCGAAGGCGGCGTCATCAACCGGTTCGACAGATAGGTCGTCAGAATCACCAGAATCGGAATGATACCGATCGGGAGGAAAGGAATGAGATAGGTCGTGTCGGGTTGCCCGAGGTCCCAGAGCAGGAACTTGCTGTCGATCGGCATCAGGGACGAAATACTGGGCAGGAAGCTGTAAACGTGCTTGCCCAGATCCAGCAGACTCAGCGGCGTGACGGCCAAGGATCGCGTAATCGCGTTGTACAAGCCGATCAGGATCGGAAACTGAATGATGAGCGGCAGACAACCGCTGAGCGGGCTGAAGCCAAGCTTGCGCTGCTCCTCCATCAGCTTCTGCGGCTCGTTCTTGTACTTCTCCTGCAGTTCCTTGATCTTCGGCTGCATGGCCGCCATCTTCATCGATGACACCTGCTGGCGGAAGGTCAGCGGCAGGGTGATCAGCTTGATGACCACGGTCAAGACCAGAATCGACAGCACGAAATTGCGGCCCAACAGGCCGTAGAGCATCAGCAGCGCATTCGTCAGCGGATTGTTGATGAAAAAGTCCAGTACGTCAAAGCCCATATCGCTCACCCACCCTATTTCTTGATCGGGAACGCCAGCTTGCGCGCCCCGTTCCCCAGATCGAGCGACTGCAGTTTGACATCGCCGTCAAACAGTGGCACCCACAGATTTTGCCCGCTCAGCACCGGCGTGGAAGTCAGGCGCCGACCCAGGTTGACCTCGTCCTTCCACTTGCGTGTCACGTCCTTGTACTCAATGCGCCCGTCGGCCGCCGGCCTGACGTTGGTCAGATCGATGGCGTAGACCAGGGTGTCGAGCGAGGCGACATACAGCGTGTCGCCGCTGATCACGGGCTGGGCGCGCACCGCGTTGCGCGTCTCGAGCCACCACAGCTCCTGGCCCGTATCGGCCTTGAGGGCATGCACCTTGCCGCGCACATCGGCCGTGTAAATGACGCCACGATCAACGATGGGATCGCTCCACAGCCACGCGTCAAGCGTCGTCTTCCACTTGAGGGCGCCGGTCGCGGCATCGAGGGCGTAGAAGGCATTGTCAAAGGCGCCAAAGTAGAGCATGCCGCCGGACACGGCCGGCCGGACGCCAATTGGCGCGGTCGACTGGTCAAACGTCCACACGAGGCGGCCCGTCGCGGCATCCAGCGCATACAACTTGTGGTCCATCGACGCTTGATACACGCGCCCGTCCGCCACGGCGGGGCGGCTCCACAGCTTGTTGGTGGCCGCGAATTTCCAGACCAGGCGCGGGGATTTGCGCTCAACCCCATCCTCATTGACGCTTTCAAGCTGGGATGGATCCAACGCGTACAGGTTGCCATCGCCGTTCGGCGCGAAAATCAGTTTGCCGTCGGTCGAAACGCCGTCAACATACTCGCGGGATTCGGCGCTGCCCCGGAACCGCCAGAGCTCAAGGCCGGTCTCGTCGGAAACGCCATAGACGTGGTTGTCGATCTTCGATGAGCCAATCCCGCCGCCGACGACGATCGTGCCGCCCAGCTTGACCGGTTGGCCGGCAAAAGACACATCGGGCTGGGCCGGGTTCTTGCCCGCCCCAAACCGCCACACTTCAGTGACGTTGTCGAGGGTGACCTTATACAGGGCGAAGTTGCTGGCGAGATAGGCGTGCGTGTCAGAGACGATCACGCCTGGGAAGCCGCCGGGAGCGGGCTCGCCGCCGCCGCAAGCGCTGAGAAGCAGCGCCGACGCAGCCAGGGCAATTACGGAGCCGCGGATATTTTTCATGCTTTGGATTTCAAGGTACCGGATCGTATCCACCCGGATGAAAGGGGTGACAACGCAGAATGCGCCGGCCGCCGAGCCAAATGCCCCGGATAGGCCCGTGCTTTAGGATGGCCTGCGCGGTGTACTCGCTGCAGGATGGATAGAAGCGGCACGACGGGGGAAAAGCGCGCGACAACGTGCGCTGATACAACCGGATGGGCGCCACCAATATTCGCCGGGCGAGCGATGCCGTGTGTTCGGCCTCGCCTGCCTGCGCCGTATCGGAGATCAGACCGGAAGGATTGCCCGCGCTTTGTTCAGAAGCCACGCTATTTCGCCTTGCGCGTCGAGCAAACCCGTTTTGCCCGCGAGTAACCCCGGCTGCGCAATAAACACGAAATCCCAGTCGGTCATGACCCGGGGGGTCAGGCTGCGCACGGCTTCACGCATCAGGCGCCGCGCCCGATTGCGCTGAACCGCCCCGCCGACCCTCTTCGTGGCGATCAGCCCGACACGGGACAGCGCGCCATCCGCGTCGGGCTGCCGCGCTGCATTGAGCGATATCTTGCGGCCTCTCCAGAACGCGCCGGTCTCCCGAACGCGCCGAAAGTCCGCTGATGTCCGCAGCCGCGCAAGCTGGGTCATCGTGAATGGGCTACTTGCTGCCCTCGGTGCCCCGCTTGCTGCGGGCCACGGAATACACCTCGTTCCAGTCAATCTGCTTCACGTGGTTGTTCGCCAGCGTGGCGAGATTGGCGCGGCCCCGGGCGCGGCGGCGCGCCAGAACCTTGCGGCCGCCCTTGGTCGCCATGCGGGCTCGAAAGCCGTGGACGCGCACGCGACGGCGCTTGCGGGGTTGAAAAGTTCGCTTCGTCATGATTCACTACCTGTTCGTCTTCGATTTCACGCGCAAACAGAGCGCAGAGCCACCTCGGCGGTCCGGGTGGTCGCGCTCTGAAACGTTATGTCCTTAATGGACGCGAACGATGATTATACCGCTATCTGGCCCACTTCCGCACCATCTCGCGCAGGCGGTCGCGGCTGACCGGTTTGGCGAGGTAGTCATCCATGCCGCGGCGCAGGCATTCCTCGCGCGCGCCTTGCATTGCGTTGGCCGTCATCGCGATAATGGGGACGTGCTGGCCGGAGATCGCCTCCGCCTCGCGAATCGCCTGGGTCGCCGCAAATCCGTCCATTTCCGGCATCTGACAGTCCATGAGGACCAACGCATACTGATCCCCGTTGCGGGCAACTTCCTGGACCGCGTCGTGGCCATTGCTCAGGGCCCGTACCGCGCAGCCCATGCTCTCCAGTTGCGCGATCGCAAGCCGCTGGTTGGCCAGGTTGTCCTCCACCAGCAGCACCAACACGGTCTTGCTCACCGGCGGCAGCCGGGTGGCCCGGGCGGATGAAGCGGGCAGCCGTCCGGCATAGAAGACGTTGGCAATCGCATCAAACAGGGATGACTGCCGGACCGGCTTCGTCAGGCTGGCCGAGAAACCCATCCGCTCCGCGGCTGACGGCTCGAGCTCGTCATGGGCCGTCAGCAGGATCAGGGCCATGGAAGCGAACGCGCGATCGCTCTTGATGATGCTGGCCAGGTCGAAGCCATTGATCCCGGGCATGGCCAGATCGATGATGGCGACATCGTAGTTCCAACCCGCCGACGCCGCCGTGCGCAGGCTGATCACGGCGTCCGCCGCGCCGCCCACCGCATCGCAACGCATGTTCCACGACGCAAAATAGCGGGACAGAATATCGCGGGTCGACTTGCTGTCATCCACAAGCAGAACGCGCAGCCGGGACAAATCCGAGTCCAGTCCACCCTCTGAATCGGCTTCGCGATAGCTCGATTGAGGCTGCTCAAACTGGGCCGTGAACGAAATGACGTGGCGGCCATCCGCTTCGTCACGCTCGACCAACTCGCCGCCGAGCAGCTCAATGATGCCCCGCCGTACCCGGCTTGTCAGCGCCGCCCGAACGGAGGTGTCGGGTTTGACATCCACCCGCGCCTGCCCGATCCGAGTGACGCTGAAGCGGATTGCCACCCGGCTCGGCAGCGCATAGGTTGGATCGCGCTCGACGCCAACGATCAGCTCGCCATTGGCTGACGATTCGACCGCCCCGGCGATGATGCCTGTCAGCGCATCGCGGAGCCGCTCCGAATCGCCCCGCAGCCGGGACGGGACATCCGGGGAAATATCGGTCATCAGAGAGACGCCGGTGGCCTCGGCGCTGACCGAACAGGCCGCAGCCGCGCTTTCCACGGCCGATGTCACATCAAAATCCGCGCTAGAGAGCTTGAGCGCGCCCTGGGTGAGCTTCG
This sequence comes from Thermoflexales bacterium, assembly GCA_017998555.1. Classification (GTDB taxonomy): domain Bacteria; phylum Chloroflexota; class Anaerolineae; order J036; family Brachytrichaceae; genus Brachythrix. The sequence continues at coordinate 1,516 of JAGOCU010000042.1, read as the reverse complement.
ACGAATCAATCAGGTCGTTGAGGATGGCCAGAATCTGTTCGGTGGAGTCGCGCACGATATTGGCGTAGGCGCGCTGCTTGCTGTCCAGCGGCGTATCCAGCAAGAGATCGGCCATGCCAACGATGCTGGACATGGGGGTTCGAATCTCGAGCTCAAGCGCCGCAAGCGTGTGCCGATCTCCACCATCGGTCTGGCGTTCGTCAGCGCCGCGTTCAAGTTCACTAAGCGGGTTGTCTTGCGTCATCTCAGATGCCTTGTTGCGCCATCTTCGGCTCGGGGACCTATTTTAGGCGTGCCTATCTAGCGAAACTATATGAATCAATCGAGACGCGGGAGAAGCGTATACAATGCCCGTCATGAGTCCGTCCCCACAGCGCCGCCGGCGCAGCCGAACCCTGTGGTACGTCGTCAGTCTGCTCATCGTGGCAACGATGATTGTGAGCATGGTCACCGCTTCGGTTGTGTCATTCAGCCGCGTTCCGTGAGAATCATCCATTATGTCTGCAAAAACCCAGGTTCGAACTGATTCGGCCCCCCAGGCCATTGGGCCCTACTCGCAAGCTATAGTCGCGCAGGGGCTCGTTTTCTGCTCCGGCCAGATTCCGCTTGACCCGGCGACCGGGAATGTGGTTGAGGGCGGTATCGATGAGCAGACCCATCGGGTCCTGAAGAACCTGACCGCGGTCGTTGAAGCGGCGGGATCGACGATGGCCAAAGTCGTCAAAACGACGGTCTTTCTGCAAAGCATGAGCGATTTCGCGGCCATGAACGCGATCTACGCGACCTACTTCCCGGCCCCGGCCCCGGGGCGCTCGACCGTTGAGGTGGCGCGCCTGCCTCGGAGTGTCCTGGTCGAGATCGAGTGCATCGCACTCCTCTGATCCAGTAACCCTCAAAAAACGCCATCCCCCTGGCTTCGCCGTTCTCCATCGCGGAAACGACAGCCCCCGCCCCGGCGTACGCCGGGGCGGGGGCTGTCGTTTCCGCATTACCCGCCTGCGGCGGCATTACCGCACGTAGATTGGGTTCGAAAAGATCCACGGCCGGTTCGCCAACCGGAAGAAGCGGCTCGCCTCGGCCCGATACACGCCGGGTGAGGTGTCCATCCATTCGAGGACGCGTCCGGTCTTGCGGGCGATGACCTTGCCATCCCGCAAGAGCCGCAATTGCGCCCGGGCCGGGGCCTCGATTCGGAATTGAGTCGCGCCGCCCCGCACGAGGGTCTCGCCCATCGTGGCGGCTGCGGCGCCGCTCCTGGCCGTAAACGAGAACCCGCGGGTTGAGGCCGGCCGGTCGTAGCCGATGAAGCAGCGGCCCTCGCCGACGGCCTCAAAGAACAGGTTGCGATCGGCATCGACATTTCCGCTCAGGGGCTTGGGCAGCAGCACGTGGGTGTTGACGCAACGGAAGAGATAGTCATACGCCAGGACCGGACGGCTGATGGGACCGACGTGGTACGGGGTGCCATGGGCATCCGCGTTTCCGATGGCCACCACCTTTTGGCCGCTGGCGAGCA
>JAGOCU010000367.1 GCA_017998555.1 Thermoflexales bacterium | reverse complement strand
ACGGGCATCCAGTGGACGAGCATCTGCACCCGCTACCGCGACAGCCGGTATAGCGACCTCGAGTTGTTCACCGAGGACAACCCGACGGCCGACAACACCCCGCACGAGCCGACCGACAGCGGGAATCAGCTCGAGAACGCCGGCTTCCTCAAGCCGACCTACACCGCCAGCACGTTCGACTATGTCAACGGCAGCGGCTTCAGCGGCACCCTGAACCACAACAACACCTTCAGCTACTCGCTGGCGTTCCCCTTCAAGATGCGGATCACCGGCGATGACTGGCGGCTCAAGTTCACCAGCGGCAAGCTGGTGGACGGCCACATCCAGAACGGCACGCTGCGCCTGCCCCACTCGACCAACGGCACGCATACGATTCGGCCGGTCTTCGACGCGTCGTTCACCAGCCTGAGCGTGCTCACCGGCGGGGCCATTGTCGGGAGCATCACCGGCCTCGACCCGCTCGAGTGGGCGACCTTCGCCTTCACCGGCACGAACGTCTACGACCTGTATCTGCCGCCGGCCTTGCCATCGGTCAAGGCCAGCCTGGCCTGGCAGGCCGATCGCGGCGATGCCAACAGCGGTCTCATCGAGGCGGGCCTGAACGACAACGAAAAGACCCAAAACGCGGGCATCAACGTCTTCAAGCGCGGGCTGGTCTGGGAAAGCTGCGCCGCCGCCGGCGATGTGAGCTCGACCGGAGTGCTCACCTTCGTCAAGACCCCCAACAGCGGCTTCAAGCTGTATTTCCGGTATGGCGGCGCCAGCGGCCAGGTCAACATGACCTGGGGCGGGTCCGACCTGGTCGTCGATCTCGCCGACTACGAGACCCGCATCTCGCGCTTCAGCCAGAGCTGGCTGGACAACCAGCCCCAGGTGGGCGCCACCCTGGGCGAGCTCTTCCTGCCCTTCCCGGTCAGCATGACCCTGGACATGATCGGCATGTCGGTCAATTCGGCAGGCTGCATGTCGGGCGGGCCGGTGTTGGGCGTGCCGGGGCGCCTGGACTGGTGGAACATCGACGTGCTGCCCAGCGCCGCTGAGTGGCGGACCGCCGACAACGGCAACACCGATGTCTGGCTGCTTGGCGAATACGAGATCAAGAATCTGACCCGGGTCGATGGCGTCGTCAACGGCACAACCCTCGACGACCCGACCGTGCCGATCGAGCTGGCCTTCCGGCCCAACGGCACGTTCAAGAGCGCCAATGCCTACCCGCAACCGACGGTGTATGAGATTGATGGCTTCTACTCGGTCATCGAGGAGATCAAGCTCAGCGACTGCAATCCAAAACGCGCCAACGGAAACCCGATCGGCGCCAACGATCGTCTGGTGACCGTAAGCCGCTGTGACGGCCCGACTGGGGCAAACCCGTGGACAAGCAGCGCCACCTTCCGGCCCTCGCCCACGGCCACGAACCAGATGAGCGCCTACGTCGACATCGTCGGCAGCATGGTGATGCCCTGGTTTGGCGAGGTGATCTCGCCCAGCGCCAATCACATCTATCTGCTGCACCGGGCCGATTACGTCGGCTTCAGCCAGCGCCCGAAGCTGGAGGGCCAATTCAGCAAGCTGCTCCCGATCGGAATCGAACTGGATCTTGCGTTTGCCCAGGGCAAGAACAAGGACGGCGCCTGGATCGGGATCGCCAAACAGGGCGCCCAGCGCGACGCGCTGCTGGCCTTCAGCACGCCCTATGCGGCCGTCATCACCCCCGACAACACCACCCTGGTCTTCGGCTTCCCGGCCATGGCCGCCGCCATGCTCGGGGCGCAGCAAATGGAATGCGACTGGGATGCGGCGCGCTGCAATGACGCATCGTCGTTCGCAGACTGGAACAACAAGTGGTCGAACTTCCGGACCAAGCTCGGGGTGAACGGCGCTGCCTATGACGGCGAGTACAACGACGCGCGCCGGCTGGCCGACGCGGTCAAGGACCAGAAGGCCACCCTGACCGCCTACAACCTGCTGGACGCGGTCGAGCTTGACCTCGAAGCGAGCTGCGCCGCGTCAGCATGCACCGACGAGGAGATCGCGGCCTGGATGGACAACACCGTCCAGCTCACCGCGTCGCCCCACGCCCGCAGCGCGCTGTTGCGCAACTTCATGGCCCAGAGCCCGCTGCAACTGCAGTGGCTGCGCGGCAGCGTCAGCATCCTCGGCGTGCGCGACACCGACGGCAGGCTGGTCAGCGGCAAGGTTGGCACGCTGCACCTGGACAGCTACCTGACCGTCTTCAATCGCGGCACCAGCGAGAGCGCCAGCGTTGGGGGCACAACGCCCATGTTCGACGCCCTGGTCAGCCTCGACATTGATGTGACCCACAACAGCTTCCGGATCTCGGCCAACGGCATCGACGTCAAACTGGTTGGAAACGCCGCGACCATGAACATCGACCTCGAGGTCTACATGGGCGACCCGAACGGCTATGGCGCCCACGGATCCATCGAGTTGCTGAATCTGCACCTGGCGTTGATGGACATCAACGAGGCCGACGCCGACTTCGGATTCACGATCAAGAGCGGGAATCTGGACGAGCTCTACCTGGGTGTCACGTTCGACGCCAATGTGCAAACCGGCGCGTTCGGCCGGATCCTGGTCGGCGGGCAGTTCCTGGTCGGGCGGCTCGACCCCGACCATCCCACGCTGCAGGAGGACTTTGGCGATCTGTTCGATGATATGAACACCAACGGCAACGTCATCGAGGGGATGTATCTGTCGGTCTACGCCAACAACATCCCGATCGTCAGCATCGCCGGGTGTCTGGTCGCCGAGCTCAGCGGCGGCGGCGGGCTGGCCTTCTGGGTCTTCACCGATCCGGCCCAGAACGACACAGCCTGGGGCACCCGGGTGAGCGGGTTCGTGCAGGGCCAGGGCGGGGCCTGTCTCGTTGCGCTGGCGGTCAATATCGATCTGACGCTCGACAATGGTTTTGGCGAGGACGAGACCAAGATCACCGGCGACCTGTTCGTGGCCGGCGGATGCGGGTTCTGCGAGCCGGAGGAGTGGATCACCGAACGCGGCTATGAGAATGACAAAGGCTGCATCAAATGCGGGTTGAATCTCGGGTTTGTCATCCCCCTGGATGGTTCGCCCGCGCCGTATATGGTGCCCGAGCCGCAGTTCAGTTGTTCGCTGTAGGGGATAGGGGTTGGGG
>JAGOCU010000366.1 GCA_017998555.1 Thermoflexales bacterium | reverse complement strand
GCGTGATAAACTCATCTCGTGAGCGTTATTTCCCCCGATTCAATCTACGATCTCATCACCCTCGAAGACGTGCGCCTCTCGCCGGATGGCCGTTTTGCGGCCTTCGTGCGGGTCGCCGTCGACAAGGCCGGCAACCGCTACAAACGCGCGCTTTGGCTCAAGGACCTGACCTCCGACGCGCCAGCGACGCCCTTGTCCAACGGTGTCAAGGATAGCGCGCCGCGCTGGCGCGAGGATGGCGACTGGCTGGGCTTCCTGAGCGGCCGGGATGGCCCGCCCGCGGTCTATGCCCTCCCCATGCGGGGCGGCGAGGCCCAGCTCGTCGCCGCCCACCCGAACGGCATCGCCGAGTTCGATTGGTCCCCCGGCGGCACCCGGATCGCCTTTGCGGCCAGCCTGCGGGCCGATGAGCGCGCCCGCGAGGACGAGGGCGCCGCGCCTCCCCCGGCCGACCCCAAGGCCCCCGACCGCAACGACCCGCGCGTCCTCACCCGCCTGCCGTTCCGGACGGGCACGACCTACACCGAGGACAAGTTCCGCCACCTCTACGTGGCCGACATGCCGCCCGTGCCCGGCGACGGCGAGCCGCCCAAACCCCGCCGGGTCACCGATGGCGAGCTCAGCTTCGAAGGCCCGGCCTGGAGCCGCGATGGCAAGTCCCTCCTGAGTTGCGCCTCGCGCGATCCGGACAGCGGGAACCTCTTTCTGTTTATCGACGCCGTGCGCATTCCGCTCGATGAGGCCCTTCGACAGGCCGAGGGCCCGTCAAGCCTGATCGAACGCCTGACCGGCCCCGGCGAAACGATCCACAACGCCACGCCCTCTCCCGACGGACGCTGGATCGCCTTCATGCGTCGCAACGAAGAACACGCGATGTTCAAGAGCTTCCGTCTGGCCATGATCCCGGCCGCCGGCGGCGAGGCGGTTGAGCTCGCTCCGGGGTTCGTCGGCGATATCGCGGGCCTGCGCTGGGCGGCCGACAGCGGCAGCATTGTCTTTCTCGCTGAGTCCAAGGGCGCGGCCAACCTGTATCGGGCCGGGATCGAGGGCGGGCCGGCCACCGCCCTTACCGAGACCCCCCACGACATCAAGTATTTCGATCTGGCCGCCGACGGGCGGATCGTCTTCATCGCCTCGACCGAGGCGGACCTGGCCGTGCTCTTCGTCCGCGAGACCAGTGGCGCCATTCGCCCGCTCTACACCCCCAACCGGATCGCACTGAGCGCCGGGGTGGCCACTGTCGAAAAGATCACCTATCGCTCGGACGAATTCGATATCGATGGCTGGATCGTCAAACCGGCCGACTTTGACCCGGCCCGCAAATACCCGCTCATCCTCCAGATTCATGGCGGCCCGGCCGTCATGTGGGGGGCCGCCACCCAGAGCATGTGGATCGAGCTGCAGGCGATGGCGGCCGCAGGTTATGTGATCTTCCTGTGCAACCCGCGCGGCTCGGGCGGCTATGGCGAGCGCTTCCAGGGGGCCAATCGCGGCGACTGGGGCGATGGCCCCGCTCGCGACGTGTTGCGCGGGGTCGACCTGGTCGTCGGCCTGGGCTACGTCGACCCGCAGCGGCTGTGCATCACCGGCGGGAGCTACGGCGGCTATCTCACCGCCTGGATCATCGGCCATGACCCGCGCTTTGCCGCCGCCTGCGCCCAACGGGGGGTCTTCAACCTGATCTCGTTCCGCGGCACGACCGACATCACCTTCTTCAGCGACATGGAGATGGGCGTCTCGCCCTGGGAGGACATCGGCAAGCTGTGGGAGCAGTCGCCGCTCAAACACGCCCCCAACATCGAGACGCCGCTCTTGCTTGAGCATAGTGAGCAGGACTACCGGGTCGCCATTGAGCAGGCCGAGCAGCTCTTCGTCACCCTGCGCGAACGGCGCAAGACGGTGGAGTTGGTGCGTTGGCCGCGCGAGGGCCACGAGCTCTCCCGGGCCGGCGAGCCGCGTCACCGCGCCGAGCGCATCCGGCGGATTATTGCGTGGTTTGATCGGTATTCGGCCGTCGCGCCACAGGCGGCCCAGCCATGAAACTCATCCAGGGCAACAAGCCCGAAGTCCAGCGCTTCATCAAGTTCGCCGTGACGGGCGGGGTCGGCCTCGTCATCGACTACATCGTCCTGAACATCCTCGCCCACGTCTTCGATGTGCCATCTCCGATCGCCATCGCCATCGCTTTTGTGTGCGCCGCCCTGAACAACTTCATCTGGAACCGGCTGTGGGTGTATCCCGAGTCGCGCAGCCAGCCCAAGCGCAAGCTGCTCCCGATCTTCATGGCGGTCAACGCCATGGGCCTCGGCATCAACGAACTCACCCTGCTCCTGCTCGAGCTTCCGCTTGGCGCGCTCTTTGGGAGCGCCTTTCTCGGACTCAATGTGACCAAGGCCATTGGGGCCGGCATTGTCATGATCTGGAACTTCGTCGTCAATCGCCTGGTCACTTTCCGCAGCGTGAAGTGGGGGACGGCCGGCGCGACGGATGCCTCGGACCCGGGCGAGATCGACAGCGCGCTCTAAGTGGCCACGATTACGCTCGACTACACGCCGGCTGAACGCCAGACCGCCGGCATTGGCCGCCTCACCCGCGAGGTGGCAAAGGCGCTGCTCGCCCTGCGCACCCGGCACGAGTTTCGGCTGTTTGTGATGGGGCGGGCGCCGATGGTGGACCGCGGACCGCGGACGGCTGACCGCAGCAAGCTTGCGGCGGTCAGCGGTCGGCCGTCCGTCGCGAAACAACAACCGATTGTGCGTACCACCTGGAGCGACCGCAATCTGCACCGCCTGTGGTTTCGTCTGGGCCTGCGCCTGCCGGTCGAAAACCTGTGCGGTCCGTGCGATCTCTATCACGCCACCGATTTCGTCCTGCCGCCGACCCGGCCGCGCACCCGGACCGTGCTCACCGTCCACGACCTGACCTTCGAACGTGATCCCGGCTCGGCCGTGCCCTCGCTGCTGACCTTTCTGCGCCGGGTGGTGCCGGCCTCGGCCCGGCGCGCCCATCACATCGTCGCCGACTCGCATGCCACCGCCCGCGACCTGACCGAGCTGTATCAGATCCCGCCGGACAAGATCACGACCGTGCACTCGGGCGTCGATTTCCGCTTCACGACCCTGACCCGCGGCACGGCCGCCCAGGAAAGCCGCGAGATCCGCGAGAA
>JAGOCU010000365.1 GCA_017998555.1 Thermoflexales bacterium | reverse complement strand
CAGGTCGGCCTGGATGTGTTTGGGCTGGGCGAGCACCACCGCCCGGATTTCGTGTCGTCCGCCCCGGTCGTCATCCTGGCGGCCGCCGCGGAACGGACGAAGAACATCCGTTTGTCGACCGCGGTCACGGTGCTCAGCTCGGAAGATCCCGTCCGGGTCTTCCAGCAATTCGCCACCCTCGATCTGCTCTCGAATGGGCGGGCCGAGATCATGGCCGGCCGGGGCTCCTTTATCGAGTCCTTCCCGTTGTTTGGCTACGACCTGCATGACTACAACGATCTCTTCGCCGAGAAGCTCGAGTTGCTGCTGGCCCTGCGCGACTCGGAGCGGGTGAGCTGGCCCGGCGGGCACCGTCCGGCCATTGACAATCTGGGGGTGTATCCGCGCCCGATTCAGAATCCGCTCCCGGTCTGGGTGGCGGTGGGCGGCACACCCGAGTCGGCCGAGCGGGCCGGCTTGCTGGGCCTGCCCATGGCCCTGGCCATCATTGGCGGGATGCCTGAGCGCTTCGCCCCCTTTCTTCAGATCTATCGGGCCGCCGCCCGCCAGGCCAGCCATGATCCGGCGACGCTGCCGATCGGGATCAACTCGCACGGCTTCATCGCCGAGGATTCGCGCGCCGCCGCCGATGAGTACTTCCCTCGGATGCAGGTGGTGATGAACAAGATCGGCCGCGAGCGGGGCTGGTCGCCGCTCACCCGCCAGCAATTCGAGGCCTCGCGCACCCTGCGCGGCTCGGACTTCGTCGGCAACCCCGACGAGATTATTGAGAAGACCCTTTTCCAGCACCGCCTCTTTGGCCACCAGCGCTTGCTGTTGCAGCTTGGGGTGGGGACCATGCCCCACGCCAAAGTGATGAAGGCCATCGAGCTGCTCGGCACCAAGGTCGCCCCCGTTGTGCGGGCCGAGATCGCTGGAAAGTAGAATCGCTCGAAAGCAAATGCCCCGGCGAAGCCGGGGCATTTGCTTTCGAACTTTGTCCGAGTCCGCCGATAAGCCGGATTCTGTCATATCGCCCCCTTGCGGGAACGACGGGACCGTCATCTCTCTGGACCACGCATTGCTGCGGGCCTCAAGCCGCCTACCTGCGCATCAGCGGGCCGCCTCATCTGCGCGTTTTGGCGTTGCTCCGGGTGGGGCTTGCCAAGCCGCGACATCACTGCCGCGCTGGTGAGCCCTTACCTCGCCTTTTCACCCTTGCCGGAGCTTGCGCCCCGGCGGTTTGTTTTCTGTTGCGCTTTCCGTCGCATCACTGCGCCTGGCCGTTAACCAGCACCCTGCCCTGTGGAGTCCGGACTTTCCTCCGCCAGCGCGGTTTCCCGCGCCAGCCGCGACGATCTGGCGAACTCGGACGAGCTTCATTATCGTTCACGGTGCTAAAATTCCCGCACAACCTCGATCCACCCATCTGATTCAGTCCACACCGGAGCGCTTTCATGTCCGACCCGAACGAACTCTACGACGTCACCATCATCGGCGCCGGCCCCACCGGGCTCTTTGCCGCCTTCTACGCCGGCTTGCGCGAGATGAAATGCAAGATCGTCGACGCCCTCGACGAAGCCGGCGGCCAGTTGACCGCTCTGTATCCCGAGAAGTTCATCTACGACGTGCCGGGTTACCCCCGCATCCAGTCGATTGACCTGGTCAAGAACATGGTCACCCAGGCGAATACGTTTCCGCCTACGATGTGCCTGGGCGAGCGCGTGCAGACCATTGCCCGCCAGGAGGATGGGACGTGGCTGTTGACCACCAGCAAGGGCGTCCACCGCACCCGCACACTTGTTGTCGCCGCGGGCGTGGGCGCCTTCCAGTCCAAGAAGCTGCCCGGCCCCGAGTTTGTTCCGTATGAGGGAAAGGGCCTGTATTACTCGGTCAAGGAGAAGGCCGCCTTTCGCGGCAAGAACGTCCTGATCGTGGGTGGCGGCGATAGCGCCGTCGACTGGGCCCTCAACCTCAAGGACTACGCCAAGAAGGTCACCCTCATTCACCGCCGGGATGAGTTCCGTGCCCACGGCGCCTCGGTCACCCAACTCATGGGCTCCCCGGTCGAGGTCAAGCTTTTCTACGAGCTCAAGTCGGTGTCCGGCAACGGCAAGATCGAGTCCGCGGTGATCTTTGACAACCGGACCAAGGTCGAGACGACGATCCCGGCCGATGCCGTGATCCTCACCCTTGGCTTCAGCGTCGATCTGGGCCCAATCAAAACCTGGGGCTTGGAGATGGTCGGCAGCCGCTTCATTAAGGTCAACAGCAAGATGGAGACCAATCTGCCGGGCGTTTACGCCGCCGGCGACATCAGCGCCGAGGAGGGCATCGAGCCTCTTAACCTGATCGTCGATGGCCTGGCCCAGGGCACCCGGGCGGTCAACTTCGCCTACCAGTATCTGCACCCGGGCTCGAAGGCCTTCCCCGGCCACAGCTCGGAGAAGAAGCTCTAAAGGCCATCCGGCAAATATCACGCGAGAACGCCATCCCCGCGCGCAGCGCGGGGATGGCGTTCTCGCATATGACCTTCAATGCGTATCTCCGAATTGAACTGGATGCAAGTCGAGGCCTACCTCGGCCAGGACGACCGGGCCGTGCTGCCGCTTGGCTCGACCGAGCAGCACGCCTATCTCAGCCTCGCCACCGACGCCATCCTGGCCGACCGCCTGGCGAATGAGGCGGCCGAGCCGCTGGGCGTGCCGGTTTTCCCAGTCGTCGCGTATGGGCTGACGCCCTATTTCAGCGCCTTCCCCGGCACGGTCACCCTGCGGGTGGGCACCTACGTGGCGCTGATCCGCGACATCCTGGACAGCCTGCATCGCAGCGGGTTCCGGCGCATCGTCATCGTCAACGGCCATGGCGGGAACAATCCGGCCAGCGCAGCGGCCGACGAGTTCATGCTCGATCACCCCGGCACGCGGATCCGCTTCCACAACTGGTGGAATGCCCCTCGGGCCTGGGCAACGGTCCAGGCCATCGACCCGGTCGCCTCGCACGCGTCGTGGATGGAGAACTTTCCCTGGACGCGGATCGCAGGCGCTGTCGCGCCCGCGATCCCCAAACCGATGTCTGATCTTCAGGCGTTGCGCCAGGCCGATCCGGCCACGACCCGGGCCCTGCTGGGCGACGGCAACTTCGGCGGGCGCTACCAGCGCCCCGACGCGGACACGCTGCAGCTGTGGCAGACCGGGGTGGA
>JAGOCU010000364.1 GCA_017998555.1 Thermoflexales bacterium | reverse complement strand
GCGGGTATACCAGTCGTAGAGCGGGCGGTGGATCTCGTACTCCAGCGAGCACAACGAATGCGTGACACCCTCAATCGAATCGCTCTGGCCGTGGGCGAAGTCGTAGAGCGGGTAGATCTTCCAGGCGCTGCCGGTGCGGTGGTGCTCGGCGTGCAGGATGCGATACATGACCGGGTCGCGCAGGTTGACGTTCCCCGAGGCCATATCGATCTTCGCCCGCAGGGTGCGGGCGCCCTCGGGGAACTCGCCTGCCCGCATCCGGGCGAACAGATCGAGGTTCTCCGCCACGCTGCGGTTGCGGTACGGGCTCTCGCGTCCGGGCGCTTTGAGCGTGCCCCGATACTCGCGCATCTCATCGGCGTTCAGATCGCAGACGTAGGCCTTGCCCTTCTGGATGAGCTGGACGGCGTACTCGTACAGCGTCTCGAAATAGTCGGAGGCGAAGAACAGACGATCCCCCCAGTCGTAGCCCAGCCAGCGGATGTCGGCCATGATCATGTCGACGTATTCCTGCTCTTCCTTGACCGGGTTGGTGTCATCGAAACGCAGGTTGCAGGCCCCGCCGAAGTCGGCGGCGATGCCAAAATCGACCGCGATGGCCTTGGCATGGCCAATGTGCAGGTAGCCGTTCGGCTCAGGTGGAAAGCGGGTGACGACCCGGCTGAATCGGCCGGATCGCAGGTCCTCGGCCACAGCCGTGCGGATGAAGTCAGAAGTGATGGGGGGCGTGTTTTCGGTCATGGATATCAGCGCCGAGTATAGCGGGAGGCGTTGCCGGAAGGGATGCTCCGCGGCTTCGCCGCGGAGCATCCCTTCCGGCAGGAACTGAGAGAACCCGGAAGGCAAACGAGAGACAGACGGCCCAGTCTGTAGTAAAACCATCCCCATGCGTAAATCCCTGATCCTGTCACTGGTTATGTCGCTCCTCGTGGGAAGCCTGGCGATTCCCCGGCCGGCGCTGGCGGCGACAAACGCCGCCATCGTGGTCAACTCGCTGGAGGACAAGCTCAGCAACGTCGATGGCAAGTGCACCCTACGCGAGGCGATGATGCGCGCCTTCGACAACGCCTCCACCAACCCGAACAATGACTGCGCCAAGAGCCCGTCCGGCGTCACCACCATCAGCTTCGCGGTGGCCGGTACCATCGTTATCAGCAACGGCGTGAATTACGGCGGCCTGCCCGACACCATCAACAACGTCACCCTGATCGGGCCGATCACCATCGACGCCAGCAAAGCCAACCAGATCCTCTTCGACGTCGAAAGCAGCGGCAAACTCAGCCTGGTCAACGTCACGATCAAGAACGCCGCCTACACCGCCATCGACGCACGCGGCGAGGTCAACATCGCCGGTGGTTCCTTCATCAACAACAGCGCGGGCGGGGCGGGCGGCGCCGCCATCCGGGCCGACGGCAAGACCGTCATCGCCGGCACGAGTTTCACCGGCAACAAGGCCGTCAACGCCGGGCAGGAGGGCGGGGCCATCCGCAGCACCTGGGATCTCACCATTGCCGGCAGCACCTTCCAGGGTAACCTGGCCGACAAGAATGGCGGCGCGATCTCGGTTCGTGGCGGCAAGTTCGAGATCTCGGACACCGCCTTCACCGGCAACATCGTCAAGGGCACCCTGGGTGTGAGCGCGCTGGGCGATGGCGGCGGTGCGTTGTTCACCGCCAGCTCAAGCAACGTCTACACCATGACTGTCAAACGCAGCGCCTTCCAGGGCAACACCGCCCTCGAAGGGGTAGGCGGCGCAATCTATCACACCGCCGACACGCTTCTGACCGTGTCGGATTCGATGTTCACCGGAAACCATGCCGGCTCGCCGGGCAACTATGGCCAGGGCGGCGCGATCAAGACGGTGGAGGATCTGGCTCTCATCCGCGACATGTTCGTCGGGAACTCGGTTGAGGGCAGCGGTGGTGGATTGGCCATCCAGCGCGATCAACCGGTCAAACTGCGCCTGGTGGGCTTCACCGGCAATACAGCCAGCGACCTGGGCGGGGCGATCTTGTATTCCAACACGCTTGGGGCCAGCGGGGGCACGATGAGCGTCATGGGCGCCCAGCTCACCGCCAACATCGCCGGCAACAAAGGCGGCGGGATCTACAACCAGGAGAGCCAGTACGACAAGGCCGAGTTCCGGGTCAGTGTGTTTGACGCCAACCTGCCACAGAATTGCCGGGATCAGAACTCCTCGGATGACCAACTCCCTGTCAATGCGGTCCCGCCTATCGACAGCAAGGGCCAGAATTCCTTCTCAGACAACTCTTGCGACAATCCCGACGAGACGACCGATTGGCATGTGGCAGACCCGAAGCTTGGGCCGCTGCAATACAACGGCGGGCCGCCCGGTTTTCTCACCCGGATGCCCGCTATTGACAGTCCGCTGGTCGACGTGATTGACCCCGCGCTATATGTGGTTGATCCGGACATCGGCGACAAGGACATCCGCGGGCGTCCGCGCCAGGCGGATGGCAATGGGAACGGTCTTTTCTTCATTGATATTGGGCCCGTGGAGCGCGATGACTCGCAGCCCGAATTCGTCTCGATCCCCTCGGCTCCGGGCCCGATCAATATCGGGAGCGTAACGCAGAACACGACCATCACCAAGACCAACGCGCTGGTGATCTTCAACGCCGGCGACGCGAATCTGACCCTGAGCAGTGTCTCGATCGGTGGCTCAAATCCTGCAGAATTCGGCCTGGTCTCGGCCATCCCGACGCCGATCTCCGGGGGAAGCAGCGTGACAGTATCGCTGACTTGCACGCCGACCGTGGCCGCAGCCCGCAGCGCCACCCTGAACATGAACACCAACGACCCGAATCTTCCGTCGCGCAGTTTCAACCTGTCCTGCGCCGGGTTGCCCAACCCCACCAACGCCGGCTTTGGATCCACCCCGGAATCGCCGGGACTGCTCAGCGCCGAGACCACCGTCGGCAAGCCGGTGGTGATGACGATTACCGTGCGTGAGACAGGAAACGCCACTTTGTCGCTCGGCGCGGGCACGCTCACCAGCGCGCCGGCCGGCGCCTTTGGCGGGTTGACCGGCCTGTCCACAACGATCGTTGACGGCGGGGCGGTCAAGCTCGTAACGGTCCAATGCCTGGCCACCAGCGTCGGGCTCAAGAGCGCAACGCTCAGCTTCAGCACCAATGATCCCAGCCGTCCAACGGCGAATTA
>JAGOCU010000363.1 GCA_017998555.1 Thermoflexales bacterium | reverse complement strand
GTCGAGCCGCGCAGGCTCACAACGCCGCCGAAGTTGTTGAAGATGCCGGCGGCCGCGTCGGCGACATTCCGCTCGATCAGGCTGTCGACGATGTCCAACGGCCCGATCTGGTTGAAGATCGCGCCGCCAAGGGAACCCGCATCGGGCAGAGCCCGGTTCCCGGCGATGACGCCGCTGGCAAAACGCAGCGTGCCGTTGTTGAAGATGGCGCCGGCGCCAGCCGTATTGGCTGTGTTGCTCAGGATCTGGCTATTGGTGAAGGTCGCCTGGGTGAAGGTGATGCTGCCGCTGTTGTAGAGCGCGCCTGCGGACGTGGCGGACATATTGCTGATGATGCGCGTGCCCGTGACCACCAGCGTTGCGTTTCCGTTGTTCCAGAGTCCCCCGGCGCCCAGGGTGATGGCGACATTGGCCGAGATCACGCTCGAGTCGATGAACAGGGACGCTGCACGCGCGGTGCTGGAGCTGAGAATACCCCCCGCGTTGTAGGCGCGATTGCCCTCGACCCGCACCCGGGTGAGGCTCAGATCGACGCCCCGCGCGTCGATGCCGCCGCCGGTGGCCGGGCTGAGGTTGCCGGCGATCTCGCCGTCGCTCAGGCGGACCGCGCCGCCACTTGAGACACCGTTGAGCTGCAGACCGGCTCCGCCCGCGCCCCCGCTGTTGGCTGTGTTCAGGTTGTCGTTGACCCGGAAGTCCGCCAGGGTCAGGGTGTAATAGCCATAGGCGTAGATGCCGCCGCCGTAGAAACGCGACTGGTTGCCGTTGAGTGACACAGCGTCGCCGTCGACGCGCATGGGGCCGGCGCCAAGACACAGGCAGAGGCCGCCACCGCCGCTGCCGGCCGCGATGTTGGCCGTCACTGTGACGCTCTTCATCGTCAGCGCGCCCGGGTCCAGATTCGAGCCAATGTATATCCCTCCGCCGCTGCCGTCGGTGGTGTTGCTGGACACAGTTGTGCGGGTCAGCGCGGCCGCGCCATCGGCCAGCCAGGCGCCTCCGCCGAGACCCGGCGCGTAGTTCTCGGTGATGCTGCTGTCGCTGATGGCCTGGAGCTCGGCGGCGAGCATCAACCCGCCTGCGGACCGGGCGGTGTTTGAGATCACCCGGACACGATTCAGGCTCAGTTGCGCGCCAAAGGCGGCCAGGCCGCCGCCCTGGCTGTTGAAGGCCAGGTCGCCGGCGTTGTGATCGAGATCGCTGTCCGTTATCGTCAGGGCCGTGCCAGCCCAGCTCAGGATGCCGGCTCCGTAGATCTGGGACCGGTTGTCATGGATACGGCTGCGAACGATCGTCATCGTCCCGCTGCCGTGGTCGATCCCGCCGCCATGATTCAGCGGAACCGCGTTATAGCCGACCTCGGTGCCGCTGATAAAGGCGGCGCTGTTCAACTGGTTGCAGATCCCGCCGCAACTGAATGCCGTGGTGAAGTTCGCATTGACGGTCGAGGACGTGATCGTCATCACGCCGCCGTTGTTGTTGTAGACGCCGCCGCCGGTGTAGCCCGCTCCATTGGTGAGCACCCGCGTCGCGTCCAGATTCAGCACGCCACTTTCGTTGAAGATCCCGCCGCCGCTGGTGATGACGTAGCCGTCGCTGAATTGGCTGGCGACCACCCGCGCGTTGCCGTGATCGTTGAACAGACCGGCTCCAAAGGTCGCAAACCCGCGCAAGAGCAGCGTGTTGCTGACGAGCAGCCCGGCCCCGCCGTGGTAGATGTTCCCGCCCAGACCGTCGAAGTCGTAGTCGCCCCGCCCGCCGTCGAGCAGGGTGATGTTCTCGATCGTGACGGCCGTGGTCGCGGTGATGAACAGCGCCCGGGCGGGATCGGACGATGGGTCGTAATACGCGTCGATAGTGGTCGGGTTCGCCAGCGGGTCGCTCAGCGCCCAGGCCGTTGGGGTATAGCCGCCGCGCAGGGTCAGGTTGTGGGTGATGATGACAGCCTGCCTGATCCCGGAACGCATTTGCCAGTGCGGGCAATACCCGGCCACCTTCACGACATCACCGTCGGCGGCCGCGTCCACCGCGCGCTGGACTTCCGCAGCGAGTGTGCCGGAGAAGATTTGGCCCGTGCTCTGCACCCGGGCAAAGCAGGTGGGGATGATCTCCACCGCGCCGATATCGGCCCGTGCATTCTGGGGCCGAGAGGTGTTGGCGATGTCGACCGCGAGCGGATTGGCTGGATCTGCGGCATCGATGGCAGGGCTGCGCGCATCGAGTGGCAGATACGTCGGCTGGTCGGGAGTGCCTGAAACCATCGACATCAGCAGGGCGTCGGCGCCGTTGATGTCACCGGCGGCGCCTAGGAATCCGCTGCTGTCGTCGGCCAGGTTGTAGCCCAGGGACGTGACGCTGCCGGTGGTCCGGGTGATGTTGACGTAGCCGCTGTTCTGCAGCAGCGTGTTCCGCAACGTCAATGCGCCGCCATCGACGACGATGTTGGCGCCGTCGACCGAATAAGCGTTGTAGGCGATTGTGGCGTTGACTGCCGTGAGTGGCACGCCCGCGTCAAGGTATACGCCGTTGCCGGCCAGCGGTGAAGCGGCCGAGGCGTAGTTGAAGGCAATCGTGCTGTTCTCCACATGGACGCTGCCGGCCCCGGCCCGAATCGCGCCGCCGTAGCCGGCGTAGTTGAAGATAAGCGCGCTCCGGGTCAGGGTGAGCGGGCCAGCGCTGTAGATCGCGCCACCAAATCCGCCGCCGACGTTCATGCCGGTGATATCCACCTGGTCGAGCTCGAGCGTGCCGTTGTTGTAAAACGCGCCCCCCGACCAGCCGGTCGTGGTGTTGCCGTTCAGCGCGATCGCCTGCACGCGCAACGACGCCCCAGGATCGACATAGATCATCGATCCATTGAAGTTGCCGCCCTGCAGGGTGATCCGCCCGCCGCCATCGACCTTGGTCGGGACTGCGACCGACTTGCTGCCGGTGAACTGGATGGTGGCCGTGTCATTGACGTTATTGCAATCGAAGGTGATCACCCCGCCGGCGGCCAGCGCGGCGTTGAGATTGGTTTCATCGCAAACCGTGATGATGGTGTCAGCCCGCGCTGACCGGGCTGCGCCAAATAAAGACAGCGCGGCAAAAACGATCGCGGCGAATACAGTCAGGGGGAAGGGAACCTTATTGCGCATGAAGGCCCGAGTATGGCAAACGTATTCAAATGCGTCAACCGAAAAATCTTCCGAAGCTGCCCCC
>JAGOCU010000041.1 GCA_017998555.1 Thermoflexales bacterium | reverse complement strand
CGCCGCAATTGCTGGTCGTCGAAGGCAAACCGCATCTCGTGTTTGTCAGTCAAGGATACGTCTATCACACCTGGGACGCCGGATCCGGCTGGCGGGAAGCGGTGCCGGTGGGTCAGGGTGGCGCGCCACGTCTGGTCTACGCGCCAAATCTACTCAATGGAAGCGAAGCAGGTCTTGCCTTGTTCTGGCGCGAAGGCATCACCAACTCGGCCCGGATCATGAACGCAGCCGCGCGATGGGTCTCCGGCGACTGGCAGTGGTCCGATCCAATCGTCTACTTCGAGGGCCCGGTCGGCAGCGGCTCTCCGAATGTCGCGCTGGACGACGGCGGCGCGCCGATCCTGACCTGGCTCATGAAGGATTGGACAAATCCAGCGGATGACACGGATATCTACTACGCCCGGGCGCCAATTACGGCCCCGGTGATGCTGGGAAAGATCGTTGGACAAGCCCGCCTGACCGAACCCTTCGAAGGCGAACATGGGCGGATACCAGAAGGAACGCTGGTCAATCTGTATACGGACGGGAGCGCCAGGCCGGTTCCCGCCGGACCGGAACGCCCCGACTTGAGAGTCCACTACGCGTGGGACTTCACCTACGACCAGGATGGGTGGCTGCCCGTTCCCGTCATCGGCGGAAACAACGAGGTGTCGGCGACAGGCACCCTGGATGCGCTTCTCGACGATGACGAAATGAACCTGCAGGGCACGGCTCAAACTGGAGCAGAACTGCTCGGGGGGCGGGCATCCGGCTATGCCGGCGTGAGCGTGCGGGCGCACTGGAGGCTTGACAAGAACACATGCAAGTACAACTTCGACTACGCCCAGTTGAGCGGGCACCTGGGGGCCAGCGGTCGCGTTCCCCTGTGGGGCACCTACAATCCCCGCTTCTCCGCCGATGATGTCACGGTCGCGAGCGCTTCGGTCGATCTCATCATCGCCGCGGACCTGGACCTCCCGCTGCGATGGACCTGGAGAAATCCGTTGTACAAGCAGTTCGAAGGCTTTGTCCTTGTCCGGGGCACCTTGGGAGTGCAAGGACAGATTTCCCTGTTTGAGAGCGATGAGGGAAGTCTCCTGAGCGCTCAGGTCAAGGGCACGGGAACAGTGGAGCTGCAGTTCAAGAAGGAAGGGATGCGCTACTGTGGTTACAACCTGCACTATGACTGGAGTGTGGACGTGCTCTGGGGATGGTTCAGCTACTCCGAGTCGACCGACTATCCCGACGACGCGACGACGGTGCCCGACGATTGCACGCTCGGATCCGGGTTGTTGCGACCGCGCCCGCGCAAAGGAACCGTCCAGCAACAAACCATCCTAAACAGGTCGGTCTTGACCGGGACAAGCGCGGTCTATGGCCCGAACGCCCTGGATGCCAACATCGGGAGCGATCTGTCGCATGACAGCACGCCCGTCATGGCACGCACCGTGTCCGGCACGCTGGCGCTCTGGTCGCATGCGTCGGGCGATCCTCAGATCGAACTGGGTGACACACTCCGTTATGCGATCTTCACCGGGACCGCGTGGACGGCTCCCGTGGCGCTGACGGATTCGGTCGGCTTCAACCGTTCGGTGGCGATGGCAAGCACGGGCGGCGGCGCCCTCGCCGTATGGTTACAGGCGCCATCCAGCGGTCTTTCGTTGTCCGATGAGCTGACCCGGCTCGTCACCACAACCACCCAGACCGATGTCGCCTTTGCTGCCTGGCAACCTGGCGCGGGCTGGTCGCAGGCAATGACCATGGGCCTCCCGCTCAACGAGAAGACCGGCCTCTCTATCGGATCGGGCTCCGGCGATACGCTCGTGGCAGCCTGGTGGGAGCGTCTGGATGCGGGCGAAATCACCCGAACCTTGCGGCAATCCACCTGGAATGGATACACCTGGACGGTGCCGGTCGTCGTGGCCATTGGCCTGATGGCCAGCCCGCCCCAGATCGCCTCCGTCGCCGGCACGCCCAAGATGCTGTGGTCTCAGTTCATCGAGGATACCGACACGTCGGCGACCAACCACCAGACCTCGCGCATATTCGCCGCCGACTTCATCTCCGGCGCCTGGCAGGCGCCGGCCCAGATCAGCGTGTCGCTCCAGGCGCCTGGCGCCGCCGCATTGGCGCGAATGGCCAGACCGGAGGACAACGACAAGAAGCTGGGGGGCTTTACCTGGGAGTTCGACTTCACCCCGCCCTCGTGCGAGGCAAAAGACAACAAGAACCCCGACCACCCGGCTGGGCCGCCGAGCGCATCAACCGTGCTCACGCCCACCACCTCAAAGGATCCCAACGACATCGCCGGTCCGCTCGGCTATGGCGAGGACAAGTGGATCGCCGGCGGAGGCCGTTACGATTACAGCATCCGTTTCGAGAACGATCCCGCCTTCGCGAACGCGGCCGCCCAACGGGTTGTCATCACCCAGCCGCTCGACGGCGGCCTCGACCTGTCGACCTTCCGCCTGGGCGACTTTGGCTTCGGCGATCGAACCTTTGGCATGCCAGCCGATCGCAGCTACTACAACGCGCGCCTGGGTCCGTATGCGATCGAAGTCGTCACCGGCACCATCCGAACATCCATGGTTGACGTGCTGGCCGGCATCGACGTCGTCAAGGGCGAAGCCTTCTGGATCTTCCAGACCGTCGACGCAGCCACGGGCGGGCCGCCCAGCGATCCGCTGATGGGCTTCCTCCCGCCCGACTATCTGGATGGGAATGGCCAGGGCCATGTCAACTACAGCATCCGGCCAAAGGCGGCCCTGACGACCGGCGCGCTCATCGCCGCCCAGGCCTTCATCATCTTCGACGCCAACGACGTCCTAGCGACCAACGTCGCGACCAACACCATCGACGCCGATCGGCCATGGTCGGCCCTTGTCCCACTGTCTGCTTCAAGCGCCGTGACCCAGCTGCTGCAGTGGTCAGCGGGCGACGGCGCCGGACCCGGGCTCGCCAAGCAGACCGGCAACCCGGGCAGCGGCCTGCGGGATGTGTCGATCTTCGTGGCGGAGAACGGCGGCGCCTATGGCCTGTGGCAGACCTTTGGCCCGACAACGAGCAGCGCAATCTTCACCGGCACGCCCGGCACAACGTATGGGTTCTATGCCTTGGCCAGCGACAACGTGGGGCTGGTCGAGACCGGCAAGGGGGCAAGCGCCGAGACATCCAGCTACATCCCCGTGATCAAGCGGGCGATGCTGCCTGTGGTCCGACGCTAATAGCATGCCACCTGTCAGGTCACCGCGCGGTGCGCAGTGACCTGACAAGTGGCCGCTACGCCGCTGCCGTTACTGCGGCGGCGAAATCAAAACCTCGCGAAACTGCGAGCCGGGCACGGTCGGGCCGACGATGCCCTTCTCTTCCATCTCTTCGATAATCCGCGCGGCCCGGGTATATCCAATCCGCAACCGGCGCTGGAGGAGCGAGATCGAGGCCTTGCCCTGCAACTGCACGGTCTGGACCGCATCCTCAAAGAGCTTGTCCGCATTGCCGCCGCTGCCGCTATCGGCCATCGCCGCTGTCAGCGCGCGGGCCTCATCCCAAGACAATGGGTTGCCTTCCGGCGTCGACGGCGGCGGGCCGCCGCGTTCGAATGTCCCGAACACGGGGGCGGTCGGTCCCTCGATCGAGGCCGCAACCGGATCCTGTTCGATCATGCCGCCCTGGCCGCGCCAGTGCCGGACGATCTTCTGGATCTCAACGTCGCTGAGGAAGCAGCCCTGGGCGCGCATGGGCTGGCCCGACTCGGGCGTCATCACCAGCATGTCGCCCCGGCCGAGCAATTTGTCGGCGCCCGGCTGATCGATGATGACCCGCGAGTCCACCGCTGTCGCGACGGTAAAGGCGATCCGGGCCGGGAAGTTGGCCTTGATCAGCCCGGTCACCACATCGACGCTGGGACGCTGGGTGGCCACAATCAGATGGATGCCCGTGGCGCGGGCCATCTGGGCCAGGCGGCAGATCATTTTCTCGGTCTCGTCCGGGGCCAGCATCATCAGGTCGGCCAGCTCGTCGATGACGACGACGATGTAGGGAAGTTTCTTCAGATCGGCGTCGATGACGACCGGCGGCCCGTTGGGGTCTGCCGCTTCGGCCCGCTGGCGCGCCTCAGCCGACTTGGTATTGAAGTCGACGACGTTGCGGCAGCCGTGCCGGGCAAAGGTCCGATACCGGTTGTCCATCTCGCCGGTCACCCACTTGAGCACGCCAATCACCTTCTCAACATCCACCACAACGGGCGAGATCAAATGCGGGATGCCGTTGTAGCCGGTCAGCTCGACCCGCTTGGGGTCGACCATCAGGAAGCGCAGATCCTCCGGCGAGTTGTGCATGAGCAACGCCGCGATGATGCCATTGACGCACACGCTCTTGCCCGATCCGGTTGTGCCCGCGATCAAGAGGTGGGGCATTGCCGTCAGGTCAGCGACGACCGGATGCCCGCTCACATCCGCGCCCAGGGCCAGCCGCATATGCGTCTTGCGGCTCAAGAGCTCGAACTCCTCGCTCTCGATGATGTCGCGCAGACTCACCAGAGAAGTCTCGCCATTGGGGACTTCGATCCCGACGATCGCCCGCCCCGGCACGGGCGCCTCAATCCGGATGCGGGGGGCCGAAAGCGCCAGGGCAAGGTCATCGGCCAGCGAGGCGATCCGGCTGACCTTGACCTTCTGCTGCTTGCCGCTCTTCATCTCGGTGAAGCCCGGCTCCACCCCGAACTGGGTGATGGTCGGCCCGCGATTGACCTCGGTTACCCGCCCCGGCACGCCAAATGAACGCAGGGTGTCCTCGATCACCGCAGCTTTCTTGCGGATGTCGGACTCCTGCAGGGTGGCGTCCTTGCCCGGCTCGAGCAGCTCCATAACCCTCGGCAATTGCCAAACCCGCTGGCTGTCGTAGCGCGATGAGAGCGGCGGCGGTGGCGCCGCCATGGCCGCCGCGGCGGGCTTGAGCTGCACGGCCGGGCGACCGCGGGCTGGGCTTGGGCCTTCGCCATTTCCCCGGCCGGCGCCGATCACCCGGGCGGGGGGAAGGTCAGGATCCTCCGTCGGCGCTTTGCCCGGGCGCGCGGGGTTGATCCGGGGTGTCGGCAATTGGCTTGAAGGCGCGACGGGCGTCTTCAGACGCGGCGCCACCGCCCCATCTTCAGGGCGATTGCCCTTGCGCTGTTTGGGTTTGAGACCGTTGATGACGAGCTCGGAATTTGGGTCTGATTCGGGCAGCCGCGGCCGCAGCGGATCCCAGCGCGGGGTAATCGTGTCCGGCCGGCCCGCGCCAGAGGTGTTCCAGGTTCGGCCAGCCGTGCGGATTCGAATCACATCGACGAGCTGGGCAATCGTCGTCCCGGTCGCCATCATGATTGCCATGCCGACCAGCGCCACGACCGCGATGGCGGCCCCGTAGATGCCGATGGCGTCGATAAAGATCTTGAGCACCGACCAACCCAGATTGCCGCCGCCGCCCTGTTCAGCCGCCAGTTTGGCGCCGTCCGGCTGCGTCGTCGCCATGCCAAAGAGGTGCAAGAGCATCAGAAGGGTCAGGAAAGCGGCAACAACACCGGCGAGGCGCCCGATTCCGATCTGGGGCAGGCTGCCGAAGTGGTGCTGGACGAGATACCAGCCAAAGGCCGCAAGCACGACCGGGGCGGCATAGGCCATCCACCCAAATGCGCCGCGCAGGAACACAAACCAGGCGGCGGTGACGGTCCCCTGTCCCCCCGGCGAGAGCGCGCTGAGCAGGGTGATGGCCGCCACACCGATCAACACGGCACCCAGCACGTCCAGCCATTGGTCGGGGGTGAGCGAGAGCAACGGCTCGCGCGGCGCCTGGCGCGGCTTTGCCCTGCTCTTGCGGGCGTTGCCACCCTTGGCGGCGGGTTTCTTCGCGTTGAACCTCATTTGAACGTCTGTTCTATTTTACTCCAGGCGCCAATCCTCGAAAACCAAACCTCCCTGACAGGCATGGCTGCTACAAAGTCGGCC
Source organism: Thermoflexales bacterium (assembly GCA_017998555.1). Classification (GTDB taxonomy): domain Bacteria; phylum Chloroflexota; class Anaerolineae; order J036; family Brachytrichaceae; genus Brachythrix. The sequence continues at coordinate 5,931 of JAGOCU010000041.1, read as the reverse complement.
GTATTCTGGCTGAAGCCCCGCCCCACCATACATGCGCAAAGCAAATTACAGGAGAACGGGAGAACGGGAGGGTAGATTTCCTCTCCCGTTCTCCTGTAAACGGCTATAGGACGGTCGACGACGGGCCGGCGATGCGCACTTGAGGGACCAGGACGGGGCGAGGGTTTGGTGACCTGACAGGTGTCATTTTCTGAGAGCGCTCTCTGAATTTTGGTAACCGGTTTAGTAAATCGCGGCATAATGGGGCCCGTTGGCATGGCAACGATTCTTCAAGCCGGAATGCCGCATCGGGAGAACTTACGATATGACCGCCAAACCCCCGGGAACTCCGGATCACACCCAACCGAATGCCGGCGATCCGACACAGGCCGAGAACACAACTGCATCGCCTGAAGCTGGCCAAACCCAGAGCGTCAAATCGCCCCAGGTTCGGAATGGATATCGCAGCGCCTCCCCCGGACCGCGCGTGACGATCAAGGACATCGCCCGCCAGGCCGGCGTGTCCAAGACCGCCGTGTCCTTCGCCTTCAACCTGCCCAAGCGCTTGTCGGTCGAAACCACCCAACGCATCCTTGCGGTCGCGCGCGAACTGGGCTACACGCCCAATCCCATCGCCCGCAGCCTGAATACCCGCCGCACAAACGCGCTTGGATTGCTGGTGCCGCAAGACATCAGCGACACGCTGGCGAACCCGTTCTTTGCCTCGCTCATGTCTGGCATCGGCCAGGTTTGCAAGTCCGAGGGGCTCTCGCTCATGATGATCCCGCCCCGGCGCGGATCACTCGTCGATGCGACCTACACCGCCCTCATCGATGGCTGCATCATCACCGGTCTCGATGCCGACGACGACGCCGTCCAGGCGCTTCGCAAACGTGACATACCGTTTGTGATGATTGACACCGACGCGCCGGAAGGCGTGCCATGCGTCAACATCGACGACGCGCAGGGGGCGTGGCTGGCAATGAGCCATTTGCTCGAACTGGGCCACCGCGATATCGCGATCGTCGCCTTTGAATCGTTTTTTGGAACCCCGGAGAAATACACCGGCACGCTCAAGCACCGCTTCGATGGCATCCGCGCCGCGCTCGGAGAACGCGGTATTTCGCTGCTGCAACAGCGCATCTACACGACCGAAGTGCCCTGCACCGCCGCCGGGGGCGCGCAGGCCCTGCAACGCATCCTGCGGCTTGAGCGCCGGCCGACGGCGGTGTTTGCGCTCGGCGACGCCATCGCCTACGGCCTGATCGAAGCGGCCTTCGCCCACGGGCTCAGCGTGCCGGGCGATCTGTCCGTCGTCGGCTTCGACGACATCGAAACCCACGTCCGGGCCGAACCGGGCCTCACCACGGTGCGCCAGTCCGCCCAGGCGAAGGGACGCGCCGCGGCCGAGTTGCTCATGGCTGAGCTGCGCGGCGACTCGGTCGATAACACCCGTATCATCGTTCCCATCGAGTTCATCAAACGCGGCACGACCGCGCCAGTGGCGGCCGCGGCCTGAAACGGCCCGGCCGCGCGCCAAGTCAATGACCCAGCCCGCGCCGACCCTGGCCGACCTGCGCAATGCGCTGGCCCGCGTCTTCGGGCTGGATGACATCGACGTGCTGTGCGCCGACATCGGGATCAACCCCGACTCGGTGCCCCGCCGCGACACCATCGAGGGGCGCGCCCAGGCATTGTGTGAGTACGTTTTGCGCGGCGGCCGGCTGGCGGCCCTGCTTGACGCCTGCAAGGCGCGCCTTCAACACGGGCCCATTGACTGGGGCGCCTTCGCCACAGTCACGCTGCCGGATCCGGGCATCGTGGCGTCAATCGCCGAAGGCGTCAACGCCCTCGCCTCGCTCGCGCGCAATCCAGTTGCGCTCGAGGCCATCAGCGGCTTCCGGGTGGATTTTGAAAACGCGCGGGCCCAGATCGGCCTGCTCGGCGCCTACAAGTCCCTGCACGAGCTGTTGCAGGAACTCGAGGTGCGCTATCCGCCCCTGGACGCGGACAGCCGTCGTGCCGGAACCGATCCAGGCGCGTGGAACACCCTGATTCAATCGATCCCCGAAATCTCCGACATCATCGCCGAAGTCGCTGCGCAAGCGGCCAACCGCGCGCTCGGCGTCTCGGCGGCGTTATGGCTGACCCAGCTCGCCCAGGCGCGCGGGACGCTGACGGCGGCGGCGGAGTCCGAGGATGCCGCCGCGCTCAATCGAGGGCGGGCCGATCTCAAGCGCGCGCTCGGGCGTGGACCCTCGCAGGTCAACACCCGGATGGTGGCCACGGTGGATGTGCTGCTGCAGAGCAATATGGGCGCGCGCATGGCCGCTGCCCGCGCGCAGTTGACGGCCGTCGGCGTGACCGACGCCGAACTGGGCAGCTTTGTTCAATCCCTGAGCGCGCTGGTGACCCTGCGCGATCGGCTGCAAGCAATCCGGGACGAACACAATGGCTGGCAGGAAGTTGAGAACCAGCTCAGCCGAATCGAGGACACCCTGGCCACCGACAGCAGCGAGCTCGAGGCGACCTGGGGCGACGTCAGCGGGCTGGCCGCCCAACTCATGAACGGACGGAGCGACGATTGGGCAACCCGGCTGCTCAAACTCGGAGCCGATCTGCAGACCGCCCTGTCCACCCGCGACCTGAGCCTGGCCCGCCGGCTGTTTGCCCAATTCCGCAGCGCGGCCTCGCGACGCTTCCGGCGGGTCGACGACGAGCTGGTCCAGATCTGCCACGAGTTGCAGGACGTGGGCGCGGCCCTGGACACGCTGCTCCGGGCGATCGGATGATCGCGGTATAGGATTAGGACATGGATACGCAGGATGGACAGGATTGCTCCATCCTGTATATCCTGTGTATCCATGTTGAAACCCAATTTCGTACGCGTGCCAACCAACGGCATTCGCCTCAATGTTGCTCAGGCCGGACCTGCCGACGGCCCGCTGCTCATCTTCCTGCACGGCTTCCCCGAGTTCTGGTATGGCTGGCGCAATCAGATCGAACACTTCGCCAACCTGGGCTATCGGGTCTGGGCTCCCGACCAGCGCGGATACAACCTGAGTGACAAACCGGACGCAATCAGCGATTACACCCTCGACACGCTTGCCGGCGATATCGTCGGTTTGATCGACGCGGCCGGCTGCGCGCGCGCCCGGGTGGTCGGCCACGACTGGGGGGCGGCCGTCACCTGGTGGCTGGCGCTCAAGCATCCCGAGCGCGTCGAGCGGGCCGCCATCCTCAATGTCCCCCACCCAGCGGTGATGGGCCGGATGCTCACCCGCAGCCTCAGCCAGCTCCTGAAGAGCTGGTACATGTTCTTCTTCCAGATCCCGCGCCTGCCCGAGGCCGTGATCCGGCGCAACCACTACGCCGCGGCCGCCCGCAGCCTGGTCGCCACAAGCCGGCCCGGCACGTTTTCGCAGGCTGACCTGGACCGTTATGTCGAGGCCTGGTCGCGAACCGACGGCCTGCGCACCATGATCCACTGGTATCGGGCGATCGGGCAGAAGCCCTCGCGGATGGGCAACCCGCGGGTGCGCGTGCCGCTGCTGATGATCTGGGGCGCCCGGGATCGCTTCCTCGGGCGCGAAGTCGCCCAGCCCAGCATCGCCCTGTGCGAGGACGGGCGGCTCGAGTTCATCGAAGAGGCCAGCCACTGGGTGCAGCACGAGGAACCCGCCCGGGTCAACGCGCTGCTCGAGAAATTCCTGAGGTCAGCGCGCATGAATTGAACATGGATATGCAGGATGAACAGGATGAATCTATCCTGTCCATCCTGCATATCCATGTCAGATTCCTGACCGCTACAATCGTCCCCGTGAGCGCCTCCATCGCCGAATCCCTCGCCCGTGTGCGCGCCAGAATCGAACGGGCCGCAGTCTTCGCCGGGCGTGACCCCGCAATGGTGACGCTGGTTGCGGTCTCCAAGACCTTTCCCGCCAGCGCCGTCGCCGAGGCGTATGCAGCCGGGCAGCGCGATTTTGGCGAGAACCGGGTTGAAGAAGCGCTGCCAAAACTGGCGGAGCTCGGGCCGCGACCCGGCCTGCGCTGCCACCTCATCGGGCATGTCCAGTCGCGCAAGACCAGCGACTTCGGCGGCGAGTTCGCCCTGATCCATTCGGTGGATACGCTGAAACTGGCGGCGCGCCTGAGCGCGCGGGCCATCGCCCAGGAGCGGCCGGCGCAGGACATCCTGCTCGAATGCAACGTCAGCGGCGAGGCGAGCAAAGAAGGCTTCGCCGCGGCGGGCTGGGAGCGCGACAGCGAGGTGCGCGAGGCCTTTGTCGCCGAGGTCACCCGCATCACGGCCCTGCCCGGCCTGCGCGTGCGCGGGCTGATGACGATGGCGCCCGTCGTCGTCGACCCTGAGCTGGCCCGGCCGATCTTCGCCAGCCTGCGCGGCCTGCGCGAGCTGCTGCATGCACGCATCGCCGACCTCGATGCCCCCGAACTCTCAATGGGGATGACCGACGACTTTGAAGCCGCCATCGCCGAGGGCTCGACCCTGGTCCGGATCGGGCGGGCGATTTTCGGAGCGCGATGATCGCGATCCCGGCGGCGCTGCTGCCGCTGCTCGAGCAGGCCCGGGCAAGCGCCGCCAAACGGCGCGTCTCCATCTCGCTGGTCGGCGGCTCGGTCCGCGACCTGTTTCTCGGGCGCGCGCCGCACGACCTCGATTTCGCCGTGCTCGGCGACGCGGTCGGGCTGGCCCGCGCCGTCGCCAACGCGCTCGGGGGCGCCTTCTATGTGATGGACGCCGCGCGCGGGACGGCCCGGGTCATCGTCGACGGCGTGATCGTGGACTTCGCCCGTTGTCGCGGGGCGACCCTGGACGACGATCTGCGCGGGCGCGATCTCACCCTCAACGCCATTGCGGCGCTGCTCCCGCTCGACACACCGATGCAGGGTCGGATCGCGCTGTACGATCCGCTCGGCGGGGCGAAGGATCTGAGTGACAAGGTCATCCGCCTGGCCTCGCCCGACGCCATCGCCAACGATCCGGTCCGAGCCATGCGGGTCGCCCGCTTCGCCGCCGACCTTGACGCCCGGATCGATCCCGCCGCTGAGGCGGCCGCGCGCGCGGCCGGGCCCCGGCTGGCGGCTGTGGACGGCCCCAGCGCCGAGCGCACCCGCGATGAGTTGCTTAAGGCGCTGTCGCTGCCCGCGGCGAGCGCGGCTGTTGAATTGCTCGCCGCGTTGGGCCTGCTCAGCATCGTCGTGCCCGAAGCCGCGACGCGTCCACTCGGCGCATTGCGCGCCATCGACGCCTTGCTCGAGCAGGCGGCAACGCGCAGCCCAAGGCTCGGCGCGCGCCTGGCCGAGCCGCTGGCCAATGCCCCACGCCTGGCCCTATTGAGACTGGTTGCGTTGTGCGACAGCGCGTCTCCAGCCGCGGTCGAAGTGCGCGGGCAGGCCCTCAAGCTGAGCGCGGCCGAAGTCGAACGGGCCAGGACGATCCGGGCCAACGCTTCAATGACCGAGGCCCTGCGCAAGGCGCGGGCGGAATACCGCTGGATGCGGGCGGCCCGCGGGGCCGCGCCCGAGGCCGCCCTGCTTGGCATGGCGCTCGATCCGGCCCGGGCCGAGATTGGCTGGGGGCTGCTCGATCATTTCGAAGCGCGCTACGCGCCCGAGGTCGCGCCAGCCCCGCTGCTGGGCGGGCAGGACGTGTTGGCTCTGGGCGTTGGTCCCGGGCCGGCTGTCGGGGCCGCGTTGGAAGCGGTTCGCGAAGCCCAGATGATTGGCGAGATCACCACCCGCGAGCAGGCGTTGGCGTTGGCGCGGCGGGTGGCATATCAGTAGCGCATTACGCGCTCTTGTAGGGCAGAGACGCCAGCACTAATTCATCTGCAAGCGCTTCGAATTCCGGGTCTTTGTGAAGCAGAGTCGCCCCGCGCTGGATGGCATATGCTGCCACAATGCTGTCGCCGAGCGAAATCCGATGATTTG
>JAGOCU010000362.1 GCA_017998555.1 Thermoflexales bacterium | reverse complement strand
ATGCCGATGACGGTGGCCAAGGGCTTTGTCCAGGCAGTCTGGACGTTTGGGGGCACGGTCCCGGGCCCGGTCATCCGCGCCAAGGTCGGCGACACCATTCGAATCCATCTCAAGAATCCAAAGGAAGCCCGCTTGCCGCACTCCCTCGACTTTCATTCGAGCATGGTCGCCTGGAATGACGAGATGACCTCGATCAACCCGGGCGAAGAAAAACTGTATGAGTTCAAGGCCGAGTTCGCCGGCGTGTGGATGTATCACTGCGGCACGGCCCCCACCCTGCATCACATCGCCAACGGGATGTACGGGATGATGATCGTCGAGCCCAAGGAAGGGCTGCCGCCAGTCGACAAGGAGTTCGCTTTCGTTCAGAGCGAGTGGTATCTCGGCCCGCAGAACGAGCCGAGCAGCCTGAGCAAGGCCGCGGCCGGCGCGCCCTCGCCCGACTACGTCGTCTTCAATGGCGTGGCGAATCAGTATGTCGACAACCCAATTGAGATCGGGGTGAACAAGCGCGTGCGCGCCTTTGTGCTGAACGCCGGCCCCAACATCGACAGCTCCTTCCACATCGTCGGCACGATCTTTGACACGGTGATCAAGGAAGGGATCAGCCTGACGCCCGACAACAAGGGCCGCTGGGGCTCGCAGGCGGTTGACTTGTCGCCCGCCCAGGGCGCCATCGTCGAGTTCAGCATGGCCGAGGATGGGTTGTATCCCATCGTCACCCACGCCTTCAATTTCGTCGGTCGCGGCGCGCTGGGCCTCTTCAAGGCCGGGACCGGCGAACCAAAAAAGAAGTAATGGGTTTGTTCACAGGTTTCGGCTGGCAGCGCGCCCTCCCCACCCTCGCGCTGCTGGCCGTCCTGGCTGGATGCGGGGGCGGGCAACTCCGCGGCGGGGTGTTCGAACCGCCGCAGCCCGCCCCCGCAGTGGTGCTCACCGACCAGCGCGGCCAGGTGTTTGACCTCTCGGCGCAGACGGGCAAGGTGGTGCTGCTCTACTTTGGCTACACGTATTGCCCGGATGTGTGCCCGACCTCGCTGGCCGACATCACAACGGCCAGGCGGGAGCTGGGCGCCGATGCGGCCCGGGTCCAGGTGGCCTTTGTCACGGTCGATCCGCAGCGCGATACGCCCCAGGTGTTGACCCGTTATCTGGGGGCCTTTGACAAGGCGTATCTGGGTCTGACCGGCACAACGCTTGAACTCCAGAGAGTGCTGGACGCGTATCAGGTCAAGGCCGTCCGGCGCGACTCACAGGGATCGGCGAGCTACACCGTCGATCACACCGCCTTCATCTACGTGATCGACCCGCAAGGGCGGCTGCGCGAGCTTCTGCCTTTTGGCACGCGGGCCGATGACATCGTCAACGACGTGCGCCTGCTGCTGAGGAAATGAAATGACGCCCGAACCGGCGGCCCGCCCCGCCCGCAGGCGCGGACTGTGGATCCTGGCGGCGATCATGCTGGCCGCGCTCGGATTGGGCGCGGCGCGGGTCGGCGCAGTCTGGCAGTTCGAGCTGAAGCACCCCGACGAGCACGAGATCCTCATCATCGTCCCGAAGGGCACGGCGATCTTGCAGGCCAACGGAAAAGACAGTCTGATGATCCCGCGCACACTCTGGTTGACAGTGGGCGATTTGGATACCCTGGTCATCCGCAACGAGGACGACTTCACTTTGCGGGTGGGCCCGTTTCGGCTGGGGCCCAACCAGCAGTATCGACAACGTTTTCGGTCGCCCGGCGTGTTCAAACTGGTGTGCAGCACGATGTATCACGAAGACGAGACCGTGATCACAGTCCTGGCGTCGAAGGATCCGGCCGGGACGTGGCTGTCAAATCTGTTTCGGTGAACGTGCATGGATAATTCCCGAAACGCAACATCCCCGGCTTCGCCGGGGATGTTGCGTTTCGGGATATATCATTTGGAGACGAATGGACTCGACCAGAATCGACGTCGGCGGCGACGTCATCCAGCGCTTTGTGAGCTTCCCGTCGAGATATACCAGCGCGCGAAACGTGGATGTCTGGACGCCACCCGGATACGCCGAGGGCAATCAGCGCTACCCGGTGCTCTACATGCATGACGGGCAGCACGCCCTGGACCCGGCCACCGCCAAGCATGGCATCACCTGGGGGGTGCGCGAAGCCGTGATCCGCTTGATGGACGAAGGCGCAAGCCCCGGCTGCATCGTGGTGGGCGCATGGAACTCCGCGCAGCGCCGGCGCGACTACATGCCGCAGGGCTTGTTCGACGGGGCGTCTGGCGACGAAGCGCGGCAGTTCTTCGCCGCCAAATTCCCGGCCGGCTACATCGAGGGATCGCCCGCATCGGACGGATACCTGCGTTTCCTGGTTGAGGAACTCAAGCCGCTCATCGACGCGCGCTTCCGAACGCTGCCCGATCAGCCAAACACATTCGTGATGGGTTCGAGCATGGGCGGGCTGATCTCGCTCTACGCCATCGAGCAATATCCAGAGACCTTCTTCGGGGCGGGCTGCCTGTCCACCCACTGGATCGCGGGCGAGAACCTGCTGGTCGACTACCTCGGCGCGCGCCTGCCCGCGCCGGCCAAGCACCGGCTGTACTTCGACTTTGGGACGATCACCCTGGACGAGGCGTATGAGCCGTTTCAGATCCGGATGGACGGCTGGCTGGAGAAAGCCGGTTACGCGCGCGGAAAAAGCTGGACCACGCTCAAGTTCGATGGCGCCGCCCACACCGAGGCGGCCTGGCGCGCGCGGGTGGATCTGCCCCTGCGGTTTCTGTTGAATCAAAAGGGATAGACCGCCCCGGCGCACGCCGGGGCGGTCTATCCCTTTTGGAAGATGACGGGCAGATAATTGGCGCAGGCATGTTCACCAAGCCCATTCACCAAAAGGCAGGAGCGGTCCGAATTGTGGTTGACCGCGATCGCTGCCTGTATTGCGGCGCGTGCGTGGCGGCTTGCCCACCGGACGCCATCTACCTGCGAAACGGCGCGTTGACGATCGACGAGCGGACGTGCACGGGTTGCGCGCGTTGCGCGCGAATGTGCCCGGTCGGGGCGCTCAGCGCGCAGGCCGCCGTTGCGGCCCCAAACGGTTTGAACGGCCATGCCGCGCAGCGTTGACGTCCTGGTGATCGGAGGCGGGCCGGGCGGCTCGATCGCCGCGCGGCGCTGCGCCGAGGCCGGCCTGCGCGTGCTGATGATCGAGAAGCGCCAGGAGATCGG
>JAGOCU010000361.1 GCA_017998555.1 Thermoflexales bacterium | reverse complement strand
CCCTGGAATCCGGACCAGCTCCTGACGTTTCGCTGGTGGGCGGCGGCGCCGCACCGGCTTGGACTGGGAATCGGGCGCATGCGCGTCGCGGTGGCCCATGCGGGCACGCGCACCCGCACCTTTCTTGACCGCAATGTTTTTGATGATGGCGGAGACGATGCTTAGAGCGCATGCAATGACCTGTGGCCAGACTGCGTCTTGCCCAGGGTATTGCGCGCGCCTCTTGGAATGGCCTTCGCCGAAAACCGCAGATTCTCTCAATGGGGAACTATGACCGTACTACTCAAAGCTGATCACGTGACCAAAAAGTTCGGCGGATTGACCGCGGTGAACCGGGTGGACTTCGAGATCGAGACGGGCATGATCGCCGGCCTGATCGGACCCAACGGGGCGGGAAAGACCACCTTTTTCAACAACATCACCGGGCTGTATACGCCGACGGAAGGGACCATCTACTTTGATGGCGAGCCCATTACCGGGCTCAAGCCGCACGTGATTCAGAAGCGGGGGATCAGCCGCACCTTCCAGAACATCCGCCTGTTTGGCCAGCTCAGCGCGCTCGAGAACGTGCTGGTCGGCGAGCATGTGCGCTTGCACGGCAGCATCCTGGAGGCCTTTTTCCGCCCCAAGCGGGTGATGACTGAAGAGGCCGATGCCAAGGAAAAGGCGCTCAAGATTCTGGACTTTGTCGGGCTCGGGCGCAAAATTGCCGAACAGGCCGCCCGGAATCTGCCGTATGGCTCTCAGCGCCGCCTTGAAATTGCGCGCGCGCTGGCGAGCGATCCCAAGCTGCTCCTGCTCGACGAGCCGACGGCCGGGATGAACCCGCAGGAGAAGAAAGAGCTCACCGATCTGGTCAAGCATGTCCGCAACGAGATGGGCGTGACGGTGCTGCTGATCGAGCACGACATGAAGGTCGTGATGGGCATCAGCGACCGGGTGACGGTGCTCGACCACGGCGAGAAGATTGCCGAGGGACTGCCCCTTGAAGTGCAGAAGAACCCGCAAGTGATTGAAGCGTATCTGGGCACGGGAGCCGCCGCCGAAGGGGCCTAGCCCCGCGAACCAAATATCTGGAGCGACACGCCCGGGCTCAGGAGTGTCGCTCCAGAAAACAGAACAGACATGCTGGAACTCAAGAACGTTCACACCTACTACGGCAACATTCACGCCCTCAAGGGCGTCAGCCTGGTCGTCAACAAGGGCGAGGTGGTCACCCTGATTGGCTCGAATGGAGCGGGCAAGACGACAACGCTGCGCACGATTCAGGGCATCCTGCGCCCGCGCGAAGGGTCGATCATGCTTGAGGGCGAGGAGCTGACCAAGCTCCCCCCGCATGAGATCGTGAAACGCGGGGTGAGCCAGTCGCCCGAGGGCCGCCTGATTTTCCCGCGCATGAGCGTGAAGGAAAACCTCGAGATGGGGGCGTATCAGCGCAATGACAAGCCCGGCATTGAAGAGGATATGCAAAAGGTCTTCAAGCTTTTCCCGCGGCTCAAGGAGCGCATCAGCCAGCGCGGCGGCACGCTCTCGGGCGGCGAACAGCAGATGCTGTCGATGGGCCGCGCGCTGATGGCCCGCCCGCGGGTGATGCTGTTGGACGAGCCGTCGATGGGTCTGGCCCCGATCCTGGTGGACCAGATTTTTGACATCATCCGTGAGTTGCACAGCGAGGGCGTGACGATCCTGCTGGTTGAGCAGAACGCTCGTCTGGCCTTGAGTGTCGCGGACCGCGGCTACGTGCTGGAAACCGGCGAGATGGCCCTGAGCGGGCCGGCCAAGGATCTGCTGCACGATCCCTCGGTCAAGGCCGCCTACCTCGGCGAAGCGCACTAGCGCATCACGATCGCAGGTTTCCGTTTCCGTTTGCGTCGACGAAAACGTGAACCTGCGATCGCGCTGCGAGTTGCGGCATCATTTGTCGCATGGCTGCAAAGAATCTCTCCGCGCCGGTGCTGCCGGCGGATGAATCCGCCGGCTAACCAAACAAAGTCGCTTCGCGACTACGTCGGCTGGGATTTGGCCGTTTGATGGCGCATCTCCTGGCATCGGTAGTCCCGCAGGGACTTTGCTTGGTTAGCCCGCGAATTTATTCGCGGGCGCGCCCGGCACGCACCGACGCACAACGCAGGTCGGGAATGGATCGGCCGCCCCTGAGGTAATCAGGGCGATCACCTTGGCTATCTCATTTGGCCCCTTCAGGGCCAGGCTGCGCCGCCTACGGCGCCGCCACCCAGGCCGCGCCGGAACGCGCAACGACAGCGAGAAGCACTGGTCGCGCATCACCGTTAGGCTCAAGCGACCACGATCCGAAGGCGCCGGCGAAATCCCGGGTGCCCATGAACGCCTTGCGAAAGGCGTCGCGCTCGGGCGTGGCGCAGATTTTGGCCGTGGCGGCGAGGGCGGCTTTGGCCGCATCCCAGGCCCGTCCGGCGAGGGCACTCGGGGCGGTCTGGAAGCGCTTCTGATAGGCAGCTCCAAAGCCATCCGCAACCCCCGGGGCGGGCGCGTCGGTCGTCAGCGCGCCTTCGGCGGCGGTCCCGGCCGCGGCGAGAAAGCCGGCGGAGAGCAGGGCGGCGCCACCGGCGAAACGGCCGGTGAAGCCCGCAGCCCGGAGCGCCTTGAGCAGGGCACCCGCGGCCGGTCCGTTCTCGCCCGCGTAGTAGACCATTTCTGGCCGCGCGGTGACCAGTGCGCGCGCGACCGGCTCGGGCGCGTCGAGGGCCTTTAGAGCATCGATGGACAACGGCTTCAGCCGGGTCGCGATGGCGTCCCCGATCTCCGGGCGCTGCGGGTCGAAGATGACGGTGACGCTCCGAATCCCCTTGCCCGCCGCCCACTCAGTCAGGCGCGCGGCCCGGGTTCCATCGTCGGCGGCGAGCCGGGCGAAGTTCGGCCGCCCGATCGGGAAATAGGCCTCGGGCTCGGAGGCGTTGCCGGGCTGGGTGAGGCCGATCGCCGCCGCGGCCAGGCCGACGACCGGGATTGGCTCCTCGCCGGCCACCCCCGCCTCGGGCAGGATCACCCGCAACGCGGCGCTGTCGGCCGTGGTGATGAAGAGCCACGCCCGGGCATCGGCGGAGAGCGCGAACGCCGCATCACGCACCCGCGCCAGCGCGCCCGCTCCGCTCGATTCGACCGGCATCGGCTCGGTTGTGAGCTCGATCTTGACCTTGCCGGCGCACAGGCTCCCGGACAGGGTCCCCTCATCCA
>JAGOCU010000360.1 GCA_017998555.1 Thermoflexales bacterium | reverse complement strand
TGAGCTGGGCCATCAGTAGTCAAACCTCCGCTGCAGAAAGCGCAATTGGACGATGGTGATGACGAGGATGACGGCGAACAAGACGACCGTCAATGTCGCGGCGTAGCCCATGTTGAAGCTGCCGAAACCCTCGCGATACACGCGCAATACAACGGTTGTTGTGCTGTTGATCGGGCCGCCATCGCCCTGGCGCGACAGATTCAGCACCTCGGCGAACATGCGCAGAAAGCCGATGGTCTGCAACACCGCCAGATACACGATGGACGAATTGAGCAGGGGGATTGTGATGCCGCGGAAGACCTGCAATCGGTTAGCCCCATCGACCCGGGCGGCCTCGTAGTAGACCTCCGGGATCTGCTGCAAGCCGGCCAGGAAAATGATGACCGCAAACCCGAGGCCCTGCCAGACCACCACCGCCGTCACCGACGGCAGCGACTGGTTGATGTCGAGCAGGAAACGCTGCGAGGGAATGTGGAAGGCGTCCAGGAGCAGGTTGATCGCGCCGAAATCCGGCATGTAGAGCGAGCGCCAGACCCATGCCACCGCCACCGCGGAGGTGACAAACGGAATGAAGTAGATCACCCGAAAGAGAGTCACCCAGCGTTTGATCGTATTCAGCAGCAGCGCGATCGAGAGCGACAGCGCCAATTGAATCGGCACGCCCAGCAGCACGTACTTGGCCGTGTTCTCAAACGCCTTGCGGGTGACGTGATTGGGGTCCGAGATGTCCTTCAGAAAGCGGGTGAAGTTGTCAATGCCGACAAACGGCTGCTCGCCGGCCCGGAGCGGGTTCCAGTCGTGCAGGCTGATGTTGAAGGCAAACAGGGTCGGATAGGCGCGGACGACGATGAAGAACAGGAGCGGGATCAGAATGAAGGCGTAAGCCCACAGGATGCGTCTGGTTCGAAGTGACACAGTCGTAGAAAAAAGACGGGGGAGACAGGTTCAGGTGTCGCGAGCGGCAATGCGCTGTGCGTTCCCCGCCCCTGTCTCCCCGCGTAACGCGCCCGGTTACTTGTTCTTGGCCCAGAACTCGTCGTAGAGCGCCTGGTCCTTCTTGACCGCGTCAGCCAGCGCCGCGCACGGATCCGCCTTCTGCAGCCGGACGGCATCAAAGGCGTCGATCAGGTTCTTGCGCTGCTTGGCTTCGTCGACAAAGAAGGTGGCGTACGAATACGCCAACTGCTTGGCGAACGCGCCGTACTTCGCGTCTTTGGCCAGATCGGGATCAGCGGCGGCCGACAACTGCGCGGGCAGTTCGCCGGTCTTCTTCACCCAGGCCAGGCCAGCCGCCGGCGTGGTGATGAACTTGAGGAACTTGGTCGCGGCTTCGAGGCGCTTCGGATCGGAGCCGCCCTTCTTGGTGATGCCATGGGTCCAGAACGAGCCGAAGTTCGCCTTGATCCCATCCTTGGTCGGCAGGGGCGCGACGCCCCAGTTCAACTCAGGCTTGCTCGCCAGCGCGCCAAGACGGAACGAGCCGTCGATGTGCATCGACTCCTTGCCGTTCTGGAACGCCGTGGTCGCGCCGTCAAACAGGTCGTTGCTGCCGGTCTTGTAGTCCGTCTCGAAGGCGAGCAGCCACTTGAAAGCCTGGCACGACTTGGCGTCGCCGTAGCCCAGGGTCTTGTTGTCGGGCGTGAAGGGCGTGGCGCCATACTGGCGGCTCAGCACTTCGCGGAACCACTGGTGGGCCTGGCCGGTCATTTCAACGGCAAACCCCTGCTGGGTGATCTTGTCGCCATCGCGCTTGGTCAGCTTCTTGGCGTAGTCGACAAACTCGTCCAGGGTCGCGGGCGGCTTCTCGGGATCGAGACCGGCGGCCTTGAAGTGATCCTTGTTCCAGAATAGAGCCAGCGCGCGCACGGCGGTCGGAACGGTCCAGTACTTGCCCTGGAACTTGGTGCCCAGAATCATCGCGGAGAAGTTCTTTTCCAGATCCGCGGGCGGGAAGTCCTTCTCCGGCAGCGGGATGAGGTAGCCGGCGTTGACCCACGAAGGCACCCAGCCGTTGAACAACGTCACGACATCCGGACCGACGCCGGCCGGCGCGGAGGCGGCGACCTTGTCGATGAAGTTGTCGTACGGAATCTCGGAGTTGTGGACGACCTTGATCCCGGGGTTCTCGGCCTCGAACTGTTTGATCAGATCGTTCATGGCTTCGATGCGGGAGGCAAAGTTGTACTGCCAGTACTCGATGGTGATGGGCTCAGCCGTCGCCGCCGGCTTTGCGGGCGCGGCTGGCGCGGCGGTGGGCGCGGGGGCCGCGCCGGTGCAGGCCGACAACACCAGCGCCATTGCGGCGGCGCCGAAGGCCAACGATTTCAGTGTCTTTCTCATGGAATCCTCCTCAGGATGAATGGATTGTGGCCCGCGCCGATGCCCCTCGGAAGAGGGGCGCAAGCGCGGGTCGCTAGGCCGGCAGTTTGAGCAGGCGTTTGGCGTTGCCGGCGAATATCAGCGCCATCGATGCGTGCGGGGTGTTCAGATCGCGCAAGTCGCGCAACTGATCCAGCAGGTATCGGATGGCGAAACCACGCGGGAACCAGCTCGAGTCGGTTCCAAACAGGATACGCTCGGGACCGATCGTCTCCAGGTATTTGCGGAACAGATCCTTGACGGTGACGTCGCCCTGGACCCACTTGACCCACTGGTTGGAGCCGCTGGTGTCGATATGCACGTTGCGGCACGCCCAGCACAGCATCAGCGTGTCGGTGATGTAGCCGCACCCGAAGTGGGGGACGATAAAGTCGACATCGGGGAAAGCCTTGGCGACATCGTGCAACACCAGCGGGTTCATATTGATCTGGTTGGCGATTCCGCCGCCGCTGCCCAGGATGCCGAAGTGGACGAGCACCGGAATCTTGTGGGCGGCGCACACCTCCCAGGTCGGGTAGGCCGATTTGTCGGTGATCGGCCGCTCGAGCTGCGGGCCGATCAGCTTGTAGCCGCGAAAACCGCGCTCCGAAACGCAGCGTTCCAACTCATCGGCCGCGGCCTGGCCGAATGGGTCGTGGTGGGCGAACCCGACAAAGCGGTCGGGGTACATCGCGCACACTTTGGCCATGTTGTCGTTGCCGCCGGCCGTCATCCAGCAGATGCGCGAGATACCGTATTTGTCCAGATCACCGACCCAGCGTTTGGCGAGCTGCTCGTCGGTCTGCCGTTCGCGCTCAGGCGCCGGATAGTCCCAGGCCAGGCGCCAGTCGGTGTTGTAGGC
>JAGOCU010000040.1 GCA_017998555.1 Thermoflexales bacterium | reverse complement strand
GAATTCGCGCTACCATTGGGACATGAAAATCGCCCTCATTTCACTCCCCTACTCAAATGATGTCGCGCGCTGGGGCGGCGCAAAAGGCCCCCAGGCATTCCTGGACGCCGGCCTTGAGGCCGCTTTGCGCTCTCGGGGACACCGCGTCGGGAAACCGCTCACCGTCGAGCTCCCGCGCGCCAAGCGCGAGCGCGACACCATCAACAACCTGGGCTACCTGTCAGCCCGTGTCAGCGATGCCGTGGCCGATGCCCTCGGGCGAGGGGAACTCCCCATCGTCATCGAGGGAAACTGCACCGGCTGCGTGGGGCCAACCGGAGGGCTGGCCCGCGCGCTGGGTTCTGCCGGGATCGTGTGGTACGACGCGCATGGCGATATCCACACGATGAAGACGACCAGCACGGGTCTGCTGGGCGGCATGCCGTTCGCGGTTTGCCTGGGCTGGGAATTTGACGATTGGCGCGAGCGGGCCGGTCTGCGCGTTCCGGTTCCCCCGTCCGCGGCCGCGCTGATCGGCGCGAGCGATCTGGATCCTGAAGAGGTGGACGCGCTGACGGCTCACAAGATCGCGCGCCTCGACGCCGCCGATATGATGCGCGATGGCGGGCGAAAGACCGCCCGCCTGCTGAAAGGACTTGCCAAGAAGGCGGCCGGCTGGTATTTGCATTTCGACATGGACGTGTGCGGCACCGACGCCGTCCCCGGGGCCCACACGCCTGCCCCGCACTGGCCGCCCAGCGCCGAGCTGCTGGCATCCGTGGCTGCCACGGCCAGGGCCGTGCCCGTGCGCTGTTTTGGGCTGGCCGCCTATGATCCGACCGGCGATCCCGATCGCAGGGGCGCCCGGCTTGGGATCGAGATCGTGTGCGCGGCGATTGACGCCATGGCCTGAAGCTTCCCTGAACGGCGGAATGCGAAATGCGCTGGCTTCGCCAGCGCATTTCGCATGTAAAATAGAACGTCTGTTCGACTAACGGAGGGATGCCAATGACTACACATGCGCCGGCCGCCGACGACCCGATCGTCGTCGAAGGGTTGGCCAAGACCTATCAAGTGACCGATCGCGAAGGCGGATTTGGCGCGGCGGTCAAGAGCTTTGTCAAGCGCAAATACAAGGACGTCAAGGCCGTCCAGAATGTGAACTTCCGCATCGGGCAAGGCGAGATTGTCGGGTTCCTGGGGCCGAACGGGGCCGGAAAGACCACCACCCTGAAAATGCTGTCGGGACTGCTGCACCCGACCGGCGGCAAGGCAATCGTCCTGGGCCATACGCCCTGGAATCGCGAATCAGGCTTCCTCAGCGCCATGACCCTGGTCATGGGCCAGCGCAACCGGCTGTCGTGGGACATCCCGGCGGCCGACTCCTTTCTGCTCAATCAAGCAATCTACCGGATCAGCGACGCCGACTACAAGTCGGTGTTTGGCGAACTGAATGACTTGCTCGACCTGAAGGACATCATGCGCAAGCCCGTGCGACAGCTCTCGCTGGGCGAACGCATGAAGTGCGAGCTGGCGGCCGCCCTGCTCCACCGGCCAAAGGTGCTCTTTCTGGATGAGCCAACGATCGGGCTCGATGTCGGCGCGCAGGTTCGGATTCGGGCCTTCCTCAAGGAGTACAACCGGCGCAGCGGCGCGACGATCCTGCTGACCAGCCACTACATGGCGGACGTCACTGCGTTGTGCGAGCGCATCATCATCATCCACCACGGCCAGCTCAAATACGACGGCGGACTGGGCGACCTGAGCCGCCGCATTGCGCCCTACAAGATCATCGGCGTGGCCATCGAAAACTGCGAGGCCTGTGATCTCAGCGCGTATGGCCGGGCCGTGCCAAACCCAAATGAGGACGGCAAACAATACATTCAGGTGGCGGCCAGCGAAGTCTCGGCGGTCACCGCGCGCTTGCTGGCCGAAAACGATATTCAGGACCTCACCATTACCGATCCGCCCATCGAGGACGTCATCGAGCGGGCCTTTCACGAATAGCCATGCTGAACATCTACAAACGCTTCTGGCAGGTGAACTGGGCCGAGCAGTGGCAATACCGGGCCAACCTGTTTATGTATCTCGCCTACTGGCTGGTCTCGCCGATCGTCTATTTGTCGGTCTGGACGACCATCGCCAACGCGCAGGGCGGCGTAAATGGGATGTCGGCCAACGACTTCGCGGCCTACTATCTCGTGCTTCTGCCGGTCGACATCGCCACGGCCGCGATCACCATCCACCTGTTCGCCAGCAAGATCCAGGACGGCACACTCTCGAACAACCTGGTCCAGCCCGTGCATCCGGTTCTGGTCAATACGCTCGTCAACACGATTTCGTTCAAGGTGTTGCAGCTCATCATCTTCGTGCCCATATGGGTTGGTCTGTTCTTGCTCTTTCGCCCGCCCCTGACCATCACGCCTGAGAGCGCGCTGCTGGCGATCCCGGCCCTTCTTCTCGGCTTTATGCTGAACTTTCTGGTGGACAGCACGATTACGTTGATCGCGTTCTGGACCACTCGCGTGTGGAGCATCCATCAGTTGTACTGGGCGATCGGGGCGATGCTCGGCGGCTCGTTTGTGCCCTTGTCGCTGCTGCCCGGCGTCTTCCAGACCATCGCGCGTTTCTCGCCCATGCAGCTCTGGCTGTACTTCCCGATCCAACTGATTCTCAACAAGCAAACCCCCGCCGATATTGCGCTGAACTTCGGGCTGCAGGCCTTCTGGCTGGCGGTCATGTTCGTGATCTTTCGCGCGACCTGGAGCGCGGGGCTGAAGAAATACTCGGCGGTGGGGGCCTGACATGAATACCTTTCGGGTTTTCCGCGCCTTCTTTCAGGCGAATCTGCAGCAGGATCTGGCCTACCGGGCCGACACCGTTGTCAACATCGTGGTCAGCGTGTTCTGGTTGGGATGGGACCTGGCCGGCTTGAGCATCATTTTCGCCAACACCCAGGACATCAATGGCTGGCGCACCGGCGACCTGATCATGCTGCTGGGTGTATTTAGGCTGATCAACGTGCTGGCCCAGATGGTGATCTGGCCCAACACCGAGCTCTTCAACCGCGGCATTCGGGAGGGCACCCTGGATTACACCTTCCTCATGCCGGCCAACAGCCAGGCCCTGGTCAGCATCCGGCGCATTGTCGTGTGGCAGGCGTTCAACATCATCGTCTCGATCGCCCTGTTGGCGGGCGGGCTGGTGATGGTGGGCGGCAGCGTCACGGTGCTCTCGATGCTGTCCTTCATCGTGCTGGTCATCTCGGGGATGGCCCTGATCTACAGCCTGTGGATCGTGCTGATTTCGCTGACGTTCTGGTTCACCAAGTTCGACAACAATGTCACCTTGCTCCAGGCGCTGCTCGACACGGGCCGCTTCCCAGCGACCGTCTACCCGATCTGGCTGCGGATCCTGGTGACCTTTATCGTGCCGATTGCGGTGGCGACGACGGTGCCTTTACAGGCGCTGCGCGGCGAGTTGGAACTATGGCAGATCCTGGCTTATCTGGCCGCCGGGGTGGCTGGTTTCTGGTTGGCCACGCGGGTGTGGAAGGCCGGTTCGCGGAAGTACTCCGGCGCTTCGGCGTAGCACGGGCCCGTCGGCGACGTGATTTGCCCCAGAGAGATGCGTCCCGGCTCCGCCGGGACGCATCTCTCTGGGGCAATCCTTGCGATTCCGCCAACTTGACGGATAATAACGTCCGATGGACATTCAGCACCTGCTCCGCCGCCTCGAAGAAATCCTGCTGGAGGGCCGCCGCGTCCCGGGCACAAAGATGCGCCTGGTGGACACCGAACGCTGTTTTCAGTTGATCGATCAAATGGTCCTGGCCATCCCTGAAGAGATCAAGAAAGCGCAACGGATCGAGCAGGAGCATGATCGTATCCTCGCCCAGGCCAAGGAAGAAGCCGATCGCATTCGCGACCTCGCCCGCGACGAAGCGTCGCGGCTGGCCGACGACACCGCCATCATGTCCATCGCCCAGAGCCGGGCCGGGGCAATTGAGGATCGAGCCCGCCAGAATTCGGAACGGCTGCGGTCCGAAGCCGACACCTACGCCCTCGACACGCTCAACCGGCTCAAGGAAGAGGTTGACCACATCATGGCGGTGGTGACCAACGGCGCCGCAAAACTCGAGCGCGACAACGCGGCCCGAGCCGCTGCAGCGGCTGCCGCCGCATCCGTCGCCGTCGCCGACGGACAGGCACCCGCCTGATCTTGGTCGCTCCCTGCCGATGCGAACAGCGATGACCGAACGGCGCTGGGTCGCCGCCCTTGCGCTGTTCGCCTTCGTCCTTTTTTCCGGCTACAGTCTGGCCACGCCGCTGTTCGAGGCGTCGGATGAGCTTTGGCACTACCCGTTTGTTCAGCGCCTGGCGGCCGGGGGCGGGTTGCCCGTACAACGCCCTGGGCAATCGGATGCGGACGCGCCCTGGCGCCAGGAGGGCAGCCAGCCCCCGCTCTACTACGCGTTTTCAGCGGCGTTCAGCGCGCCATTCGATTCCAGCAACTGGCGCGATTTGCGGCGGATCAATCCGCATGCCGATATGGGCGTTCCCACCCGAGACGGGAACAGCAACGCCGTCCTGCAGACGCCGGCCGATGCGTTTCCGTGGACGCGCGCGGCGCTCGCCGTGCGCGCCGCCCGCCTTGCTTCGATCGTGCTTTCAACGGCCACAGTCATCTTCGCCTGGCTGGCGGCATCGGAGGTCTTTCGCGAAGCATCGCCACTCCGCCGGCTCCTGGTAATGGCCTTTGTGGCGTGTGTGCCGATGTTCGCCTACATCAGCGGCGCGATCAACAACGATAACGCCGCCGTGGCGCTCAGCACGGCCGGTCTGTGGTGGGCGCTCCGCTTGATTCGGCAAAAGCGCTGGGACGCCCGGGCGGCCGTCATCGCCGGGGCCGTGACCGGGCTCGCGGCGCTGAGCAAAGTCTCCGGGCTCGGGTTGGCGGGTCTGTTTGCTGTCGCCGGCGCGCTTTCGGCCTGGCCCGCTGAAGGCAATCTGCGCCACCGCGCGCGCGCATTCGCCGGCGCCCTGCCCGGGCTGCTGCGCTTTGGCGCCATCCTGGCCGGCGTGGCCGCCGCGATCTGCGGCTGGTGGTATATCCGAAACGTTATTTTGTACGGGGGCGATATCCTGGGCTGGTCCACCTTCCTGGACGCCGTGGGCCGGCGCGAACCGCCGGCCGACCTGACCAAGCTGTGGAGCGAGCGCGAGGGCTTCTTCTGGGCGTTTTGGGGCGTATTTGGCGGGCTGAACGTGATCATGCCGCCCTGGATCTACGATGCGCTCCTGGCCCTGACCGTCGCCACAGGCATGGGACTCGCCCTCAAGTTGTTCAGACGCCTGAGGATCGGACGAGCGGCAACGGTGGCAGGCGACACAGGATGGAAGTTCCGCCAGGCCCTGGCCATAGCCGCTTTCGCCCTGATCGTTTTCGTCGGGCTGCTGCGTTGGTCGGCCTTGACTCCTGCATCGCAGGGGCGCCTGATGTTTCCCTGCATCGCGGCTTTTGGCATGGCCTGGGTCTATGGTCTGGGCTCGCTTCACCGGCGTATGCCCCTGGTCGCCACCGCCGCCCTAGCCTGTCTGGCCCTGATCGTGCCGACGGCGGTATTGATCCCTGCCTATGCGAAGCCCGCCCAAGGATGGACTGAGCGTCTGCCGGTCCCGGTAGGCGCTGTCTACGCCGGCGCGATCGAACTGGTCGAGGCCGGCGCCGAAACGGCCGCCGAGCCGGGCGCCGAGATCACCCTGCGTTTGAACTGGCGCGTGCTGGCCACCCCCGCTGTCAACTACAGCGTGTTTGTCCATCTCGTCGATGACGATGGCGTCATCGTCGCCCAGCGCGATATGCACCCGGGCCAGGGCTCGCTCGCCACCGCCGAGTTGCCGCCCGGCCGGTTATGGTCAGACCGTTACACGCTCAAGATCTCCGGCTTTGAGCGCGCGCCGCGCCACACGCACTGGGAAGTCGGCCTGTATGACGCCGCGTCCGGCGCGCGGGCCGCCCTCACGGGCGCTTCGGGCCGTGACAACGCCGTGGCCTTTGGAGCCGCCCAAATCACGCCGCGCCGCGATCCGCCCGCCCTGCTTCAGTATGAGCCCGGCATTGTTCTCGTACGCTACGCGATCTCGCCATCAACGATCGCGCCCGGCGAAGCGCTCAAAGTGGACCTGGAGTGGTCCGCCAACAGGCTCGTCGAGGACGACTTCATCGCTTCCGTCCAGATCCTGGACGCGCAGAGTGGCAAGGCCGCCCAATCCGACATGCCGCCCGCCGGGCGCGCGACATCGGGCTGGGCGGCGGGCGAGACACGCGCTGATCCGCGCACGCTCGTGATTGCGCCAGGCACCCAGCCCGGCGCTTACCGCCTCATGGTTGTAGTGTATCGGCCTGGAACGTTTGCCCGGGCGGGCGGGTACGACGCCCGGGGGATCTTCATCGGAGACCAGATCGAATTGACCCGAATCTGGATCAGGTAGCGCAGCGGAGGAGTGCCCGCAACGACATCTCGCGCGCCATGGCCCGCCGATACTCGGCGCTCCCCAGCCAGTCTCCCGCCGGCGTCAGGCCCGCCAGACCATGGTCCAGCGCGTGTTCGATGTGATCGGCAAGGCGCTTCTTCTCGAGCCCAAACTCCGCCAGCTCGATCCTGATCGGCGCTGCCGCCACGCCCCCCAGGGCCAGCCGAACATTGCCGGCGATGCCGTCCTTGATCGCGCAGCGCGCAACGGCGCACACAAGGGGATAGTCGCGCGGCGTCCGCGCCACCCGCTCATAGGCCGCCCGCGTATCCGGGCTTGGCACGCTCAAGCGGATGTCGGTGATCAGCGCGCCATCTTCGAGCAGGCTGGCCCGATAGCCGAGAAATGCGCGCAACCCTACCCGCTTCATCACCAGCGCATCGTTCTTGAGCGTTGCCACCGACAATTCGGCATCACAGGCCAACAGGGCGGTGACGAGAGGCGAAACGCCGTCCGCCGTGGAGATGGCGCCGCCCAGCGTCGCACGGTTGCGCAGGCTCCGCCCCGCCATCGCCAGGGCCGCCTCGCCCAATACCCCATTGCAGAACATCACCCCCGCCGGCGAGTCAACAAGATCCTGCAGGGTGGCGGTGGCGCCGAGCCGCCAAACCGCGCCCTCCAGGCTGATCGCGCCCAGGGCCAATCCCCCGATATCGACGACCGATTCCAGATCGCGGGGCGCCTCAGCGCCGATCCAGGTGCCCCCGGCGACGATTCGGGCGCGGGGCGCCGCGCGCCCGGTGAGACGGAGCGCGTCCTCCAGGTTGGTGGGGCGATGGTATTCCTGAAGATTGGGGAGTGACATGGTTGGTTGTCCTGAGTGTTGGAAGCTGCCCGATTCCTTCTGGCGAGACCACGCGCCCCGCGCGAAGCGCGTGGTCTCGCCAGAAATCTCTGGAATGACTCCTAGTCCGTCAACACGCGGCTGGAATAGATCATAAGCCCAATACCGGAGGGCCCGAGCGCTTCGCTCAAGTGGTATCCCGCCTGGCGTAGACGGACATCGGCGCCGCCCGGAATGGCCTGCTGCAGCTGGCGAGCCAGACTGCGCGAGCGCGCATCCGGATCGCGGGCCGCATACAGAACAACCGCTTCCTCGAGCGTTTCGAATTCCGCGCCAAAATCGCACAACCGCTCGAGCGCGCGTTCGATGGATCGCACCTTTTCCGTGGCCGCCAATCGCCCATCCTCGATCGTGATGATCGGCACAACATTGAGCAGGCGGCCCAGATGCCCCTGGGCCGGCCGCAAAATGCCGGAGGCTGAGAGCGCCAACAAGTCCTCGCTGGCGAATGCGGCATAGACCCGCTGCCGCAATCCGCGCACGCGCAACGCGATGGCCTCGGCATCGGCGCCCTGCTCGGCCAATTCAGTGGCCGCCCGAACCAGAATCTCAACCCCAAGCCCAACATGGCGCGTGTCCACAATCGTGATGGATCGCGATCCATGCAGCGGCGCGGCGGCCTTTCTCGCCCGTGATACGGCCGGGCTGATCGCTGACGAACTGAGAATCGCGACAATGTCGTTCGAACTTCTCGCCAACTGCTGAAAGGCGCTCTCATAGTCCTCGAGCGGGGCCGCGTCCACGCGCGCGCTGATACCTGGCACGCCCTTGCCTGGCACAGCCAGCCCGGGCCAGGGATCCGCGCCATCCAGAAACGTCACGCCATCGCGGGTCACCCTGTGCTGCATGACCATTACGCCGCGCTCGCGGGCCCATTGCAGATCGATCAGCGCGGCGCTGTCCGTGAGGATCCGGGTGTTGGGTTTCGACACGCCCTACTCGACTCCGATCACAAAATCGTAATGCGGCTGGCGCCCGGCAAAGAGCTCGACAATCTGATCGGGGAAGGCCGCGCGGACCAGGTCGGCAATGGCGCCCGCTTCGGTCTCACCCATCCCATTGCCAAAATACAACGTGATAAGCTCATGCTTGCGCGATTCGGCTTTTTCGAGCAGGGCCAGCAGCGTCGACGCGACATCGGAACCCGCCACCGCGAGCTTGTCGTCGATCAGGCCGATCGTCTGCCCATCCGCCACGCTGACGTCATTGACGGTGACCGTCCGGGTGGATTTGGTGATCTCGCCGGTGATGATGCGGCGGGCGGCCGCCAGCATCGCCTCGGCGTTGTGGGCGAGGTCCTTTTCGAAGTTGAAGGACAACGCGGCGCCAATGCCCTGGGGGATGGTCTTGGTCGGAACGACCTTGACCGGAAACTCGGCCAGCTCGGCCGCATGGTTCGCGGCCATGACGATATTGCCATTGTTCGGCAACAGCAGAACGTTCCGGGCGTTAGCCCGTTGCGCCGCGTGGAGCAGGTCCTCGACGCTCGGATTCATCGTCTGGCCACCCTGCACGACGACGCGCACCCCGATATCCCGAAACGCCCGCTCGATGCCGTCGCCCGACGCGACCGCGACGATGGCGATTTCAGCCTCGGGGAACTCCGACTGGCCCGGTTTGGCATGGCCCGGGATAAACCCCTCGGACTGGGCCTGCATGTCTTCCACGACAACGTCTCGAAGCGATCCCAGTTTCGCGCCATAGCTGATCGCCACGCCTGGATCGGGCACGTGAACGTGCACCTTGACGATCGCCTCGTCGCCCAAGACCAGCGGACACTCACCCATCGCTTCGATTTCCGCCCGAATCCGCGCGACATCAAGTTGGGTATTGGCCGGCGCATAGATCAGAAACTGCACGTCATAGCCATAGCCGGCTTCCACGTCGGTCGGGGCCGTACCAACCCGGGCCTGGACCACTGGAACGGCCGCATCGGAGCTCTCGAACTTCTGGCCGTGCACGAGCCGGCGCATCCCGTCCAGGATGATATAGATGCCGTAGCCGCCTGAGTCCACCACCCCGGCTTCCTTGAGGATCTTCAGCAGGGTTGGGGTGCGTTGGGTCGAATCATAGGCGGCCTGAGTGACGGCGTCCAGGAAACTGCGCAGATCGTGGGTGTTTTTGACCGTGTATTCGGCGACATCGGCAGTCTCGCGCGAGACCGTGAGCATGGTGCCTTCGACCGGTGTGCTGACACCCTTGTATGCGGTCACTGAGGCTTCACGCAAGGCAGCCGCAAAGTCCTGCGCATCGGCCGCTTCGCGGCCATCCAGCGACTTCGCCAGGCCGCGCCAGAGCTGGGAAAGGATGATGCCCGAATTGCCGCGCGACCCGCGCAACGCGCCGTTTGAGACGGCTTTGGCGACCAATCCAAGGTTCCGCTCGTTGCTCTCTGCGATGGCCGTCCAGGCCGAACGCATGGTGTGCATCATGTTTGTCCCGGTGTCTCCATCCGGAACGGGGTATACGTTGTAGGCATTGACCGCCGCTTCGTTGGCTCTGAGCCACAGGTAGCCGGCTTCGACGAGCTGTTTGAGCCGTCGTCCGTCAATGGTGAGGCGCTGGGCCCGGAGGTCGGACACCGTTGCTTGAGCCTTGTCGGTGGTTTTGGAGGAATGCATATTACGGTTAGTTGAACTTCCGAGATCTGGCGCCGATGTCCGGTATCCCCGATCAGGCGGCGTGCAGTTTTACCACATGAACATTCACGACATCGACGCAGAAGCCCGTGCTCCGCTCGATGCGGTAGGCGATCTGATGCTGGACGCTGTCGACCACCGCCTCGATGCGCACGCCATACTCGACGATCAGGTTGACATCCACGGCTACGTGCATGACCGCCGGACCCTGGGTGAGCTTGACGTCGAGTCCGCGCCGCGGATCCCGGCGGGTCACATCAAACCCGGTGTAGCGCGACGCGATGCCGACGACGCCATAGGTCGCCAGGGCTGCCGTCAGGGCCAGGGTGAAGACGACCTGCGGCCGGATGATGATGGCGCCGGCGCCGGCGGGGGTGGGATCGGTCGGGGTTGAGTTATTTGCAGACATGCGCTATAATCGCTCTCTTGTCAAGCAAGTTCGACGAGAGGTGAAAGGATATGGCGAAGTGCTATTTTACTGGCAAAGCGAAGTCGTTCGGAAACAACCGATCGCACGCGCTGAACGCAACACGGCGGAGCTGGAGTCCTAATCTTCAGCGGCGCCGCATGCTCATCGACGGCCGCATGCAGACGGTGAGCGTCTCGGCCAAGGCGATGCGCACGCTGGTCAAGACGTCCGGCAAGTAGCGGACCGCGCGCACCGCGCGTGGTCTGGGCCACAGCATCTGACGCCCCGCTTCGGCGGGGCGTTGGCATTTTTCCAGTCTCGCTCGTCATGCGCCCGCCCGCTCGCGTAACTGACCGCATCCCGCCGCGATATCGATCCCGCGCCGGGATCGGACCGTATTCGGGATTCCGACCGCGTCCAGGGCAGCCCGGAAATGCTCGGTCCGCTCGCCACGAGATGCATTCCCGTTGAATCCCCCGGTCGGGTTGAGCGGGATCATGTTGACGTGCAGCATATGGCGCTTCTCGCGGGCCGGATCGAAGGTCATCCGCACGAACTCGACCAGGGCGGCGGCCTGCTCGGGGGTGTCATTCACCCCGTCGATGAGCGCCCACTCGATGCTCACCCGCCGATTGGTCTTGCGGATGTATTCGGCGATCGCGCGGGCCAGTTCGCTCAGCGGAAAACGGGTATTGATCGGGACCAGTTTGCCGCGCAGGGCGTCGGTGGCGGCGTGCAAGGATACGGCTAGGTTGATCTGGGTGTCCTCCTCGGCGAACTTGAGGATGCCCGGCACGAGCCCAACGGTTGAGATGGTGATTTTGCGCGCGCCCAGACCAAAGCCGCCCGCGTCGGCCGGATGGGTCAGGCGCTTGACGGCCTCCATGACATTGGCATAGTTGGCCAGGGGCTCGCCCATCCCCATCAGCACGAGGTTGCTCAGGCGTTCCTCGCGAGCAGCCAGCGAGCGGGCCACCCAGATCACCTGTTCGATGATCTCGCCGGCCTTGAGGTTGCGCAGGAAACCCATCTGGCCGGTCGCGCAGAAGCTGCAATTCATCGCGCAGCCGGCCTGGGACGAGATGCAGGCCGTGCGGCGCACCCCGTCGTATTCCATCAGGACGGCTTCGATCTCAGCGCCATCCGGGAGGGCGAGCAGCCATTTGCGCGTCCAGCCATCGGTCGAGGTGCGCTCGATCTTGGCCGTGTAGCGCCCGTGCAGATAGGCCGAGCTGATTTTGGTCCGCAGGGCCTTGGACACATCGGTCATCTGCTCCGGATCGTCGACAAAGCGCTGGTAGAGCCAGGCCCAGATCTGTTTGGTGCGAAAGCCCGCCTCCCCCCATTCGGCCATTTGAGCGGCCAATTGTTCGTAGGTCAGGTCGTAGAGAGAGGGCGCGGTCGGGGTGATGGTCATAGGCCTCGTTCAGCCCTTCTGGGCCATCTCGAACACTTCGGCGATTTCCTGGAGCACCCGTTCGCGCTCGGCCGGGTCGTCGCCGCGCACGGCGTTGGTAACGCACGAGCCGAGGTG
>JAGOCU010000359.1 GCA_017998555.1 Thermoflexales bacterium | reverse complement strand
TCGAGAATCTCAAGCGCGACGGTGCCTGCGCCGGCCATGATCCACGGATCCTCGCCGTCCTCGAGATAGAGCAAGCCGTCGCGCTCCGCTATCCCCCGCGCAATTTGGCAGCTCTCACCCCAGTCGCCGCCCTCGGTGATGACCTGGCCCCCGGCAGCGATCATGTTTCGCCGTTTGATGTCCGGCGTGTTGCGGGGCACGACAACGACGCAGCGCGCGCCGAGCTCGGTCGCCGCCCAGGCCATCGCGGCGCCATGATTGCCTGTGCTGGCGCAGATCAGGCCGCGGGCGCGTTGCTCGGGCGTCAAACGCAATACACCCACCAGCGCGCCGCGGGCCTTGAAGGAGCCGATGGGCGCGAAGCACTCGCACTTCAGCCATACGTCCGCGCCGGTCTGGGCGCTCAGGCCGGGCGCGTGAATCAAGGGCGTCGGCGGCAGGCGGCCCCCTAGCATGTGGCGCGCTTCGCGGACCTGATCGAGGGTCGGCGCGCCACTCATGCCTGAAACACCTTCTGCCCGGCCTGCATGACCATGGACATCCGGGACAGGACGGCCAAGTCCTCCAATGGATTTCCCTGAACCAGGATCAGGTCAGCCTGCTTTCCAGCGGCGACACTGCCCACCATCCCATCGATGCCCAGCAGCGCGGCCGCTTTCGAGGTCGCAGCCTGGATGGCGCCCATCTTGGTCAGCCCGCGATCATGCAGCACCTTGATGTCGCGCCACAGCAGATTCGGGAAGATCTGCGGCTCACCGCAGTCGGTGCTGGCGACGACGTTGACGCCCTGACGGATGGCTTCCTCGCACGACCACCAGTGCTTGTCCCGGATGCGCAACATCCGTTCACGGAAGGCCGGGCTGAGATCGTCGCGCTCGAGGGTGACCTCGGTCACGGCCAGGGTGGGGACCAGCGTGACGGCGTTGTCGCGCAATTCGCTGATCGCCTCCTGGTTGGCGAGAAAGGCATGTTCGACACTGTCCACCTTTGCCCGGGCGGATCGGATGACCGACGTTGAGTTCTGGGCATGGCTGAAGATGCGCAGGCCGCGCCGGCGGGCCTCGGAGACCAGCATGTTGATCTCTTCCTGCGACAGCTCCTCCACCGCGGCCTCGGGCCCGGTCAGCATGGCCGCCTCGCTCGCCACGATCTTGATCACGTCCGCCCCGTCGCGCATCTGCGCACGGACCGCTTGTTGCAGGGCATCCATCCCGTCGGCTTCAATCCCAAACAGCCGCCCATGTCCGCCGGTGATGGTGATGGCGCAGCCGGGCGCGAGCAGGCGCGGCCCCGGAATAAAGCCTTTGGCGATTGCGTCGCGCAGCGCAAAGTTGAGCTGGCGCGGCGCGCCCGCGTCGCGGGTCGTGGTGATCCCGGCGTGCAGCGCCACCCGCGCGGCGCGGGCCGCATAGGTAATGGCGACCGCGTCTGACTCGCGCCAGACTTTCTCAAACGGGTCGGCCGACCACGGATCCAGGGTGTAGTGCGCATGGCAGTCGATGAGACCAGGCAGCAGGGTCATCCCGGCGCAGTCGACCAGGGTCGCGTCCATCCCGTCGCGCGGACGGGTCTCTTCAACGACGCGAATATGGCGACCGTCAACGATCACATCGACGCGTTCGCGGGCGGCGCTGCTCGCGCCATCAATCAGGCGGCAATTCTGGAAGAGGGTTTGCATGGTTTTACTGAGGCGGACATTATCGGAGGCGATATGCCCCGACCCGGATGCGCTGGGTCGGGGCATATCGCCTCCGGAATCGCTGCCGTGGGGGTTCTAGGGTTCAACTTGCTGCTGCGTCAGTGCCGGAAGAAAGGCGCGGTTTCCCCCCAGCTCGAACACAAAGGTGTCACGCAGGCGCTCCGATCCGTTCCGGCCGCCCGCGACAAACACGCCGGACCGAATTGGGGCCACCGCGATGTTGCGCCAGTCGCCCAGCTTGGGTGTCTCTAGCAAGGTCCAGGCGTTCCTGACGGGGTCGTATCGTTCGCTGAAGCCGAGATAGGTGGTGCCACCCCCGCCCACCGCGTAGAGCGCGCCGGCCGACGCGGCCAGGCCAAAGGACGAACGGCGCAGGGTCATCCGGGCGCATGGCGTCCACACGTCATCCGCCGGCGTGTAGGCTTCGCAATCAGAGCGTTCCTGCCCATCGGTTTGCCCGCCGACTGCGTAGATTCGGTTGCCCAGCGCCGCCGCCGCCATGAGCCCGCGTGGCGTTGGCATCGCCGCGCGGCGCCGCCAGGTGTTGGCCCCGGGGTCATACTCGTATGTGTCCGCATTCAGCCCGCCGCTTGAATAGCCGCCCATCACGTAAATCCGGTCACCGAGCGCGGCGGAGGCGTGACCGGCCAGCGGGAGCGGCAGGGCTGCGAGGGCCGTCCACGCACCTGTCTCGGTGTCGAGGACCTCAAAGCGATTCGTGGGCGTGTCGTTGGACAACATCCCGCCGCTCACGTATACGCGTGTGCCGATGCTGGCAGCCGATGCGATGCCAACGGCGGTGGGCTTTGGCCCGGCCGCCGCAGTCCAGGCATTGGACTTCAAGTCGTAGACCAGAACGTCGCCTGTCGCCAGTGTGTTGACAACGCCGCCGATCAGGAATACCTGGTCCCCGACGGTGGCGGCGCTCGCGAACTCGCGCGGCGCGGGCAGGCGGGTCCGCTCGAACCAGCGGGTGTTCTCGCCCGGAAAACGCAGGCCGGACCCGGAAATCGCGTTGTCTTGTCGCAGGGTAATGGGGCTTGAAGCCGAGGCAGGCTCTCGGGCCGGCACGGCGAGTGCGGCCGCCAGCAACGCGACCGCGAGGCCCACAACCACCGAGGCCCGCCGGAAGTTGCCCAGGAGGGGGAGCGGCAGCGGATTCGGCGCGACCCGCACGCTCGCGGCCGAGATCGCGAGGGGCGCGACGGCGTTGACGTCTCGGACCGCATCGTCCGTTGCCGGCGGAGACGCCAACTCAGGGGCGATTTGCGCTGATGGTTCCGCTTCGGCCGGGCGGGGAGGGCTTATTGGCGGCGGCCCGCCCGCCACCCAGCCGTTCCGGACGGCCGTCATGGTTACGGCGGTGCGGGATTCGGCTTCCAGCTTGATAAAGACGTTTCGCAGATGGACTTTGACCGTATTGGGGCTTACGGTCAGCGCGCCGGCAATCTCCTTGTTGCTCGCGCCGGTCGCGAGCAGGCGCACGACCTCGAGCTCGCGCTCGGTGAGGGGTTCGCCCGGTTCTG
>JAGOCU010000358.1 GCA_017998555.1 Thermoflexales bacterium | reverse complement strand
TTATTGAGGATCAATTCGCGCACCCGGTCTGGCAAGTCTTCGACCTCGAGCAGGTTGGACACCAACTGCCGGCTGTCGCTGTCGTTGAGCGGCGCGAGTTTGAGCTCGATGGCCCCCACGCCGGCCTGCTCGGGGGTTTCGCTGATCAGACGCCATCCCGGCGCATCGCGCTCAGGACGGCTTACGAACGCAAAGACGACCGGCGCCTGGGCGGCGACCCGGGCCAGTTGCGAGACCAGCTCGATCGAGGACGGGTCAGCCCAATGGATGTCATCGCAGATGATGATCGTTGCCCGGTCACGGGCCTGGGCCAGCAGGAAGCCTTGATAGGCCGACACGTAGCGGGCCTGCAACGCGGCGCCGTCGAGATACCGCACGCGATTTGAAGCGGCTTCATCCAGGGACAGGCCCAGCAGATGGGCCAGAAACGGATATGCCGCGTCGCGCTCGGCGGCAGACAGGGAGGCCAGGCAACCCTCGAGCGCAGACCGGGTGTCTTCGTCATGCGCGCCGGCCGGGGCGCCGCACAAACCGCGCAAGATGTCGTTGCTCAGATGGTGGGCGACGTTCATGGTGTAGGACAGACAGCGCCCTTCCACCCAGCGGGCCGGCATGTCGCCAGCCAAAGCGAGCTTGCGCCACTCGGCGATCAGCCGGCTTTTGCCCAGCCCGGCCTCGCCGACGATGGCGACGATCGATCCGCGTCCCGCTCGGGCGTCGGCCAGCGTGTCGGCCAGGGTCGACAGCTCACGGCCGCGCCCGACCAGGGGCGAGGCCAGCCCCGAGACGCCCCGCGCGCGGGTTGCGCCCCTCACCTCGCCGAGCACGCGGAAGACCCGCACGGGATCGGCTTTGCCCTTGACCGAGATCTCGCCCCGATCTTCGCATTCGAAGAGCTGGGTGACCTGGCGATGGGTGTTTTGCGAAATCAGGATCGTGTCGGCATCCGCCGCCGACTGCATGCGCGCCGCGAGGTTGAGTGTGTCGCCGACGGCCAGGTATTCCATGTGCAGGTCACTGCCGATGTTGCCGACGACCACCAGGCCCGTGTTCAGACCGATCCGCATCTGAAAACGTGGAATGCGATGGGTGCGCCGCAACTCCTCGGCATAGGCCCGCATCGACTCGAGGATCGCCAGGGCGGCCCGTACGGCCCGCTCGGGGTCGTCTTCGTGGGCGATGGGCGCGCCGAAGAAGGCCAGCACGCCATCGCCGAGCAATTGCGCGATGGTGCCCTCATAGCGATACACGGCGTCGCTCACCCGGCGATGCGCGCCGGTCACGACGTCGCGCCAGTCCTCCGGATCCATCTGTTCGGCCAAAGCGGTCGAGCCAACGATGTCGGTGAAAAGGGCCGTCACCAACTTGCGCTCGCCTTCGGACCTGCCGCGCTGGGCGCGGATCTTTTCGGCCACCGCGTTGGGGGCAGCCTGACGCAACGCATCCAGGTTCGCGGCCCGGGAATCCGCCTTGGGCGTCCGAGGCGGTTGCGCGGCGGCGGGCGCCGCGTCGAGCTTGAAACCGCACGTTTTGCAGAACTTTGCGCCGGCCTTGACCGGGTTGCCGCAGTTGGGGCAGGCGGGCACGAGCGCCGAACCGCAGTTCTCGCAAAAGCCCGCATCCGGCTCGTTCTCATGGCTGCAATTCGCGCACTTCATCTGTCCTCCAGAATCCGGGCCACCGCGGGAATGGCGCGAAACGTCTGGCGCAGGTCTTCACCGCCGGCCTGCGCTTCCACAAAGGTGATTTCCTCCCGGGCGCGGGCCAGCGCGGCTGCCGCTTCGGCGTCACGACCGGTGTCGCGATAGAGGTCATGGAGGAACGCATGGACTGACCACGCCCCGCGCCGAACGCCCAGCGTCGTCATGCGCTCCAGCGCTTCGCGCGCGCAGGCCTCCGCTTCGACCGGGCGGCCCAGCGCCGCGTGCGCTTCGGCCTTGCGCGTCCACAACTGGGGCGTATACAACCGGCAGCCAAAAACGGTAAAAATCGCCTCGGCTTCATCGGCTTTCTGAATGACTTCCTCGAACGCGCCCGCCAGAAAAGCGTATTCGACTTCTGCAATCTGTCCATTGAGCGCCGAAATGTCATAGTACGACGTGAGCCGCCGCGCGTCTTCCATCGCCGTGGCTGCGGCGGCCGGGTCGCCAAGCTTGATTACGCACAGGGCCATCGTCGCGGCCGGATAACCGCGCCAGGAGGGCAGCAGCGATTCCGCGACCGTGGCCGCCGATCGAATCAATTCGATCCCGCGCCGTGCCTGGCCGAGTTCGGCCAGGCACAACGCCTGGATGCACGGCATCATGATCTGGGCGATGACGAAACCGGCCTGTTTGCCGAGGCTGGCCGCCAGCGCGCAGTGCTGCATGGCTTCCTCGTATTTGCCGGCCTCCAGCAGCGACAAGGCCCTGACCCCCCTGCTATACGACTGGCCCCAGAGATTGCCAATGGCGTCCGCGATGCGGATCGCCTCCAGCAGGATCGGCTCGGCGGCGGCCGTGCCATCGCCAAAGGCGCGCATTTCGCCGAGATTGGCGAGGGTGTCGGCCAGGAGCGGCAGATTCCCGAGTTCGCGCCAGATCTGTTCGGCCTCCTCGAGGGCGGCAATGCCTTTCTTGACACTGCCGGTCATCAGGTAGACCGGATAGAGATCGTTCAAGGTGTAGGCGAGTTGTTCGCGTAGACCAAGGTCACGCGCAATCGCGGCCGACGCTTCGCCGGACTGCAATCCGCGCAAGGGCTCCTGATTGAACTTTGAGACAAGCAGGATGAGCCAGTGGGCCCTGGCTTCTCCGGCGCGGTTCCCCGTTTCGATGGAAAGCCGCAGCGCTTCGTTCGCCTCCTTCAATCCGCGCGCGGCATCGAAGCGGCTGGTCGGCGCGCAGAATACCGCGGCCCGGGCCAGAAACGCCTGACAGGTCGCCGCGGTGTCGGCGCGTTCAGTGGCCAGCGCCTCAAGCGCGTCATACGTCGCCAGGGCGGCCTCGTAGTCGCCGGCCATTTCCCGCAGCCGACCCGCCCGCGTGGACAGATGGGCGATCGTCGCGCCCGTTGCGCCGCCGCGCAAGGCCACGGTCAGGGCTCGATCGAGCAGGGCGATGGCCTCACGGCTGGCGTATCGCCGGTATGCCGATTCGGCCGCCCGAGACAAGTAATCGACTGCCCGAGCGTCATCGCCAGCCTCGTCGAAGTGGCGGGCCAGGATGGGCGCGAACTCGTCGATGTTGCCGGCCAGCGCCTGCTC
>JAGOCU010000357.1 GCA_017998555.1 Thermoflexales bacterium | reverse complement strand
CTGGGCAGAGCCGCGGCGGTTGCGGTGGCGCGCGCGCTCGGGTCCACGATGACGGTGTCGCGATAGTAACTGGGCGAACGATTCTCTTCGCCGGCGATGTTGTCGCGCCACACGACGATGATCAGGGCCACGCTGACCGCCACAAACGCGAGCAGCAGGGCCGATCCGAATTTGTTCCGGTGGACGGGGCGCCCGGCGGGAGGGGTTACTTGCGTCGGTTTTTCCATGTGTCCTTGGCCCAGCGCCGGCCGGCGCTGATGAACTCAACCACCGGATCAAGCGGACACAGGTAGTTGCAGAAGGGTCGATACATCATCAGGCTGGCCAGCACAACGATGAGCAACAGGGCCCATTGGACCGTTGTGCCGCGCAGGTCAAACAGCGTGGCAAACGGTTCATACCCGGCATAGCCCGGATTGCGCAGGGCCAGACCGAGGATGATGGCCACCAGAGCCAGAATGCGCTGCAGCCACTTCAGCGGCTCGTGCAGTCCGTGGGCCTGGCTGGCCTTCACCCGGGTCACGGCCGCCAGGCACTCCTGAAAAGCGCCAAACGGGCAAAACCAACTGCAGTAGGCGTTCTTGTTGGTCACGATCGTGGCAAAAATGATGCCGCCGATCAGGAGATACCAGTACAAGTTGGTTTGCCAATCCGGCCAATAGCCGCTCAACAAGGCGACGACCATGCTGATCGTCAGGGGCAGGGTGTACAAGAAGCCGATCGTGATCATCCCAACGATCAAGGTTCCCCACCGAATCGCGCGCTTGACCTTTGGCGCGCGCATCTTGTGGCCGGCATAGCCGGCCGCGAACAGAAGAACCAGGACGATTTCCGGCGCGCCGATCTCGAGCCTCGGCTGGGGCGCCGGCAAAGGGGTCTTGAGCGCATCGGCCGCGACACCGCGCACCGCGTCGCGCACGGCATTCGCCACGCCCTCGGCGCTCCGTGTCGCGCCGGTGACGCTGTCGAGATCCTGCCCGAGCTGCAAGGGCGTCTGGATGGCGCGGTTCACATAGCCTGAGAAGAGCTTGCTGCTGCGGACGAGCCGAAAGAAGCCGGGAGATTCGCGCTCCTCGACCATCTCGACCCCGAGAATGGCGCCGGCCGGGTTGACCCCCACGACGACGCGCATCGGACCGCCATAGCCGGTGCCGCGTCCGACCCCGGCATACCCGATGATCGCCCCCGCGGCGTCGCGGCCGACATAGTACTCGCCGCTGCGATCAATGCTGACCGCGCCTGGCAGCACCTTCGAAACAAACGTAGAGGCATCGACGCCAGCGCTGAAAAAACCGATCAACCAGGCCGCCACAATGGCGATCGCCGCGCCGATCATGAACAGGCGTTCCCATCGATTGCGTTTCTGATAGGCGCCCGCGCTTTGACGAGGCGGCGCCGAAGTGACTGCGGGAGGCGGAGGCAACGAGGAGGAAGTCATGGGGAGATCAGCCCATCAGCGCTGTTGACACAGGCGTTACACAATGCTCGGGAGAGCGGCGGAGCCGCACTCCCGAGCATCGCGCGAGGTAACGGTTGGCAAACCGTCAGAACGTTACTTTCGGCTGCGTAGGAAGGCGATCACCACGCCCGCCAGCAACACCACGGCCGCGCTGACCCAGAAGACCATCGCTGCGCGCGGTTCGAGCTCCTGCGCGCTGGCGACCGCATTCTGCGCCAGGAAGCCAATCAACGCCACCCACAGCACCCCGATGACGTAGACATACCACGGGCGCTTGCGGATCTCAATGTAGTCGTGCTTGGAAACAACTTGTTGTGCCATGATTGATTACGCTCCTACCGCCTGATTGCTGTCGTAGCCGTATTCGGGCAGATCCAGATTCCACCAGGATTCGCCGGTGGCCTGGGCGCCATACCCGAAGGCATCGTCCATGCTTCGGAAGAAGCTGTCGGCGAATGGCGCGACCGACATCCCGGCCTTGACCATCTCGTGAATCCAGGCCTTGTCCTTCTTGGCGAAGGGGCATACCCCGAAGCAGATACCGCAGTTCGTGGTGGCCTTCTCGCGCCAATAGGTCATGCAACTCACTGAGTTCTCAAAGTAGGCCTTGTGTCCCGCGTTGTTCCACGGTCCGCGCACCGTCCAGGTGGGCTCGGTATCGAAGCTGAGCGACTGGGATGGGCACGCCTCGGCGCACTTCTTGCAGGCCTTGCAGAACTGCATGATCCCGGCATCGATCGGCTTGTCGACCGCCACGGGCAGGTCCATGAGCAGCTTGAAGACCCGCACCATCGGCCCAAACTCGGGCGAGATCATGCGATTCAAGCGCGACATCTCACCGAGTCCCGTGAGGACGCCGAACGCCGGCGCAATGCCCAGGGCGTTCGTCGAGGACTCGCCCAGGCCCTGATAGCCCAGACCGCGCAAAAACTCCTGGACCGACGCCTGGATGTTTTCGGCCCGCTTGTAGGCCAAGGTGGTCGTCTGGGATGCCGTCATCGTCGGCGAGCGGCGCATGGTCTCGGGCGACATCTGCACGGTGTAGGCCATGACATACTTGCAACTCTTGGGGATGAAGCGCTGCTTCTCGGTCTCAGACGCCTTCATTTCGTCGGTATAGATCAGCTCCTTGCCGTCGGGATCCTTGGAGTAGATCAGCTTGCGGGTGTTGTCGTCCAGCTCCATGAAACCGCAGTTGGCCGCCCCGAAGTGGCGCATGGCCGCGCGCAGCATCTTGGCGGCTTCCTCGGGCGTGCCCGTCCACTTCGGCACGCCCCGGCTCTCAGGCGTTGGGGCCGCCTGCGGGCCAAGGAACTTCTTGCCCACGCCAACATGGGCCGAGGACATGGCGAAGTCCCGCAATTGATAGCCATCCACGTTGCCGAGGATGCGCTCCTTGATGAGCTTCTGTCCCGCGGCCGTATAGCGGTCGACCTCGGCCTGCCCGACATACTTGGGCATGCTGCCGCGGGTGCTATTGCCCTCGCTGTAGCGTTCCATGACCTTCCAGTCGATTTCGGTGGTCGGCTTGTCGACGGTCTTCACCCACCAGGGGCGCTTCGATCGACCTGCCGCATCCGAAAACTCCTGCGCAACAAATGCTGGAGACGCGGCGGCGGCGGTTTTGGCGCTGCCGCCAATAGCCAGCGCGCCGGCACCGACGGCGACTGTGCGCAGGAAATTCCGGCGCCCCAGTTTTGGTAGTACTCTCTCTGCCATGATGACTCCTTTCGTTGTCCTGAAAATGCAGGCGAACTCAAATCCGACGCAAACACAGTAGACGGCGGAGTCT
>JAGOCU010000039.1 GCA_017998555.1 Thermoflexales bacterium | reverse complement strand
TCGAGTCAGCATTGCTGATCA
The DNA here is from genome assembly GCA_017998555.1 of Thermoflexales bacterium. GTDB lineage: Bacteria > Chloroflexota > Anaerolineae > J036 > Brachytrichaceae > Brachythrix. The sequence continues at coordinate 12,077 of JAGOCU010000039.1, read as the reverse complement.
GGATCGCGTCGACACTGTCCAGCGCGGCCGAATGATCCGGCAGCTGCTCCATCCGCAAGGGCGCCACATACGTGCGTCCGCCGTAGGGCGTCCGGATGTCCGCCAGGAAGTTATACCCGTCCGGCGGGTCGCTGATGACGACAACCAGGCGGTCCTCCGGCGCGATCGAACGGGCGCCGATGCTGGCGGTGGCCAGTTCGAGACCGTCCGCGATGTAGCGCAGGGATGGAATGCGTACATCTCCCGGGACCGAGATGAGTACTTGCTTGCGCGAGCCGCGCGGGAGCGAGACAGGGGCCGTGAGTCGCCGTGGGCCGTCGGCGCCTGGCGCATCAACGACGATCGCGCCGTCGACCGGGTCGCCCGTGTTTGAAAGCGACACCCGAACGGGCATCCAGGTCTGCGGCCGGATGTAGCCGCTGAAGCCGCCTTCGGCGGTCATCGAGACGGCGGGCGCGCCCGGCGCGGAGGCTCGGACTGGCGCCGCAAGCGGGGCTCCCGCCAGCGCAATCGTCGAGGCGGCCAGGGCGAGGCCTGCCGCCGCCCGCGCAAAATGAGACGCCACTGCCTTCATGCTGTCGTCCCTATAATAACAGTCGCATCACCCATCCGATCATGCCTGCTCTTCCCGATATCCGCCTGCCCGCTGCCTTGCTCATCGGCGCCCTGGTCGCCCTGGCGTTGATCGCCGTGGCCGGCGGGATCTACCTGCGCCGACGCCGCGCAACTCGGCGCGCCCTCGTCGCCCGGGTCGCGGAACTGCAGGACTTGAGTGAGGCCGTGCAGGCCATCGCCTCGGCATCGCTTGATGAAACCGCCCTGTGTGAGTTGGTCTACGAGCGCGCGGCCAAGCTCATGGACGCCCGTTCCTTCCAGCTCGGATTCTTTGACGGCTCCCTCTATGATCTTCGCATCCGAGTGCGCCAGGGCGAGCGGCAGCCGGCCCGTCCGATTGACATCGGCGACAACGGCGGTCTCATCGGGTGGATGCGCGACACCGGAAAATCGATCCTCGTGCGGGATTTCCTGACCGAGTTGGACAGCCTGCCTGCCCGGCCGCGCAGCCTGGACGGCGATCAATTCGTCATGCCGCGCAGCGGCGTGTTTGTGCCCCTGCTCGCCGGCGACCGGGTGGTTGGCGCAATGGGCCTGCTGTCTGACAAGCCGGGCGCCTACAGCGACAGCCACTTGCGCATCCTCAGCATCGTCGCCAACCAGGCGGCCGCGGCAACCATGAACGCCCGGGCGCTGGCCCGGGAACGGGCCCGAGCCCGCCAGTTGGCCCTGGTTGACACCGTTGCGCGTGAAACAGCGTCGATTCTCGACATGGACGCGCTCCTGCCCAAGGTCGCCAACGCCATCCAGCGCGCCTTTGGCTACTACTTTGTGGGCCTGTTTCTGATGGAGGATCGAAGCGGCGAGATCGCGTGTCGGGCCGCCACCCACCCGGCGGAACTTGGGCTGCGCCGCGCTTCCGGAGTGGGATTGGTTGGCGCCGCCATCACAGAACTCAGGACCCTCCGAATCGCCGACGTCAGCGCCGAACCGCGCTACGTGTCCACCCCGCATCTGCCCGCGACGCGAAGCGAGGCCGTCGTTCCGCTCTTTCTCAAGGACCAGGTCATCGGCGCGCTTGATCTGCAATCCGAAACGACCGGGGCATTTTCAGCCGACGACGAGGCCTATCTCGAGATGCTCGCGCAACAGGTCGCGGTCGCGGTTGGAGATGCGCGGTTGTACGAGGCGGAACGCGAACAGGCCTGGCAATCGGCCGCGATGCTTCAGGTTGCCGATGTCGCGCGCAGCGCTGAGACGCTCGAGGATGCGATGGAGGCCATCGTCCGCCTGTCGCAAATGCTGTCAGGGGTGGACGCCTGCGCCATCCTCATCCGGGAGCCCCAGGGCCAGGGGTTTGAAATCGCGGCCGTCGAGGGTGAGCTGTCGGACCATGAGCGGCTTTCGCCCGGCGACGAGATCCTGATCGAGGACATTCCCGCCCTGGCTCGGATGATGGCATCGCGCTTGCCGGAAGCGGGCGAGGCGTCTGGGCGCCTGCGCATGCCGGCGATCGCCCTGCCGATGGTCGCGCGAGACGAGCTGCAGGCCGCGCTGATCGTGCTCAGCGAGGGCGCGGGCGCGTCCTCCGCGCGCCGGATGGACCTGCTGGCCGGTCTCGCCAGCCAGGCCGCCGTCGTGCTCGACGCCGTCCGGGCAAACGTGGCCCGCGAGGAAGAGGCCTGGGCGACGGCCGCCCTGCTCGAAGTGGCCCAGGCCGTGAACGAAGAGAAGACGGTCGATGAGATCGTCGATCGGGTGGTCCGACTGACGCCCCTGATGGTGGGGGTCGATGCGTGCGCGATGTTCGTGCGGGATGCGGAGTCCGGCGCCTGCCGGCTGGCGGGATCCGCGGGCGTGGCCCGGGGCGCGCGCGAGGCGCTTGTGGCCCTGGATGGCCGCGCCGAATGCTGGTCCGAGTGGGTGGCGAACCCGGCAACCACCGCTGCGCCGACTCTCTCGGACACCCCGGCCGCGATCGGCCAGGCCCTGGGCATGACCCATACCGCCGCCCTGCCCCTGACCGCCCGCGGCGCGTTGGTCGGGGCGATGGTTGTCGGCGCCCGGCATTCAGAGCATATGCCGCGCGATCGCGCCCTGAGCATCTTGCATGGCATCGCCCAGCAGGCCGCGATGGCGATTGACAGCGCGCGGTTATATCAGGAGTCGTTACAGGCCCAACGGCTCGAACATGAGTTGGCGCTTGCCCGCGAAATCCAGCGGAGTTTTCTCCCCCGTCAGTTGCCGGCGCCCGCGGGCTGGAGCATCGCCGCGGATTGGCAGGCGGCGCGCCAGGTGGGCGGGGATTTCTACGACTTCATTGAACTGCAGGATGGACGGTTTGGGGTGGCAGTGGCCGATGTGGCCGACAAGGGCGTGCCGGCTGCGCTCTTCATGGCCCTTACCCGGTCGCTGCTGCGCGGGGCCGCGTTCAGCGGGCGCGAGCCCAATGCCGTGCTCAAGCGGGTCAACCGACTGGTGCTGGCCGACACCCGTTCGGATCTGTTCGTGACCATGTTCTACGCGATTCTGGACACCCGCACCGGTGAGACGCACTACGCCAACGCCGGGCACAACCTGCCCCTGCATGCTCGCGGCAATGGCGATCTGGCCTCGCTGGCTGGATCAGGCATGGCGATTGGCGTGTTTGAGCCGATCGAGCCGCCCCTGCGCGAGTTCTTCGTCGCGCCAGGGGATGCGCTGATGCTATACACGGATGGTCTGGTGGATGCGCTGAATTCCAGCGGACAAGAATTCGGGATGGAGCGCTTGACCAGCGCCTTTCATGCGGCTTCTCCGCTCAGCGCCGCGGAGATCGTCGACATGGTCATGACCGCGGTTCGCGAGCACACCGGCGGTGAAGTCCCCTTCGACGATCAGACCGTGGTGGTGATCAAGCGGGATCCGGACTAGATCGATCCGAATACATCCGGCGAGATCACAATCCCCGCGCCTTGCGCGGGGATTGTGATCTCGCTTGTCATTGTTCAGGATGACATCAAGGCCTGTTATGGTTTCTGAGCCACCGGAACGCCCAGGTCCGAGATCGGCTTCACGACTTTCAGCAATTCAACCTGACCCTGACGCGCGTAGTCAATGGCCTCGGCCAGGATGCGATTGGTTTCACCAGGCGCATGAAAACCCATCGAGTTTTCGGCCCCGACATAGTCCAGACGCCACTGCGCCTTGCGCTGCAGATCGCGAGCCGGACCCAGTTGAGCGTCCGTCGCGCCGCCAGCCTTCGCCGTGGCGATGTCCTGAATCAATGCAACCACCGCGATTTCCGCGCGGGTCATCAACCCGCGGGTGCGGTCCTGGATGACGGCCACCCGGGCCTTCATCTCGTCTTCGCTGAACTTGTGGCAGCCCTGACAGGCGTTGTTTACGTTCAGCATGGGGCTGCGGACCTGATGGTCGCTGACCTTCGCCGCCCCGACGCGCTGAAACGGCATGTGGCAATCGGCGCATGACACGCCGCTTTGCGCGTGCACGCCCTGACTCCAGGTCTCAAACTCCGGGTGCTGGGCCTTGAGCACATTCGCGCCGCTGTCCTTGTGCACGAAGTCCTTGAAGGCGGCCGTGTCATAGTAGGACTCGATTTGCTCCATCTTCAGTCCGTTCTGCCACGGGAAGACAACCAGCTTGGCGTCACCTTTGAAGTAGTACTCGACATGGCACTGCGCGCACACGAAGGATCGCATCTCTTGTCGGGATGCCTCGATGTTCGGGTTGTAGTCGCCCTTTGAGCCCGCCGCGCGCCAGCGCCCAATGCTTGGCAGGTGCGACACCGGATCCTTGGACTTGGCAAGCGCGTCGATTCCAGCCAGGAAACCGGGCCGGGTGATTCGCAACTGCATCGTCGCCGGATCATGGCAGTCGTTGCACGTGATCGGATGCTCAACCAGTTTTGTGACGTCGGCGTAAGGCAGAGGGTTGACGATCTCAAAACCTTTCTGGATGGCGGCCACGCGATTCGTCGCCGGCACGCCGGCCTCCACGCCCTTCTGGAAGTAGGCCGGAAGCACGGACGCGTGGCAATGCAGGCAGGCGCCCGGTTGCTTGAACTGCTTCACCCGTTCCGTTTCGCGCTGGTCGACCAGCATATAGGCATGCCCGCGCTCCTCGCGGTAGTCCACGGCGAATGGGTTTCCGTTGAAAATCACGCGCCAGTTCTTGTCGTCATCGACCTTTTGGATGGCTTCACTCCCGCCGTAACGGGTCCGCGCAATGTCGACCGTGCGCTTGTAGCTGTCATATTGGTTTGGGTAATTCTGGCCCCAGACAGCGGGGTCGACCACGTCCTCCGACAGCGGCACGACACGAAAAGCATCCTGGCGGCCTTCGCGCTGCCGGTCATTGACGCTCTGCAAAAGAAGCAGGACCCCCGCCGTCAACAACGCCAGAACGCCGAAGATGACAAAGTATGCGCCGGTGGGAAGCGATCGTATCGAGATCTTTCTCATGATGGGTTGTTTGCTCTGTTAAGCGACACTATTTGGCGGCGTGCCCAACGCTCCGATGACACGTAATGCAATCCAGCGTGTCCTGGCTGCCCGTGTGCAGCGCCGTGATCGAACTCACGACGGACTGATGGCAGTCCAGGCAGTTGTTCAGCACGATATTGCGGCTGACCGGTCGCATTTCAATGGGTTCCTTGAAGTCCATCAAGGTGAACGCTCGGGAATGCGAATAGCCATTCTCGAGCTTGGTGGCGTACTTGCCGAGGAAATCGTGGGGCACATGGCAACTGTTGCAGGTCGCCACGGTTTTGTGCGAACTGTGCGACCAACTGTCATACTGATCGCGCATGATGTGGCAGTTCACGCAGGCCTGGGGATCATCGAGGAGATAGGACCCGCCCTTGGCGTAGGCAAACGTGTAGGCCCCCACCCCGGCCAGGATGCCGGCCAGGGCAAATACGGCGATGAGAAGCGCAAAACGAAGTCGGGGCGTGCCCTTTTGGGGCGTGCCGGCTGGGCTTTCGACAGTCATGATGTATTGCAGGCGATCCTTCGGGCGATGCGTCCATCTGGCGATCCAGACTTAGGCGATTATAGCCGCATTCTCAGCGAGCGCTCATGTTTCGGGGCGCGGTCCACCTGGCTGCTGCTGAGTCATTTGCCCCGCGCCCATAACGCCTCCGCCCCCGTTTCAGGCCTGCAATTCAAAACAGGAAAATCGGAGAACAGGAGAAGGTAACTGCCCTCCCGTTCCCCCGTTCTCCGGCAATCCGCCATGGAATCGCATCGCTTTGCCAATCGTGACCAGTGGGGTATACTTTGCGGCCGCGACCGAAATGTCGCGACGCGCGCTGGTGGTGAAATTGGCAGACACGCCATCTTGAGGGGGTGGTGCCGCAAGGCTTGCAGGTTCAAGTCCTGTCCAGCGCATATGACCCGCAAAGAGCGGACGACGCACGTGCGTGGTTCGCTCTTTCTTTTTGTTCAGCGCCCTCGGCGGCCCCCTGGTCGCCAGGCTTAAGGAAGTGCCACATGCCCGTGCCACGCTCACGCAAATCCGCTCACCGTTACACGCTTGGAATCGACCTCGGGGGCACCAAGATCCTCGCCGCTGTCGTCGATGAGGCCGGCAAAGTGGTGGCCTCGGCCAAGAAAACGACGCAGGCTCAGCAAGGGCCGCAAGTGGTCATGAAGCGGCTGATCAAGGCGATGGACGACGCCGTCGATCGGGCCGGACTCGCGAAAGAAGATATTGCCGCGATCGGGATCGGCGTGCCCGGCATCATCGACGGCCCGCGCGGGGTCATCATTCGGATCACCAATATCCCGGGGATGGAGAACGTCGAGATCGCGCGGATGCTGCGCGAATGGCGGCCCGTCCCGGTTGTGCTGTCCAATGACGTCCGGGTCGCCGCGACGGGCGAGTTGCGCATGGGCGCAGGCCGCGGGTTGCGCAGCATGGTCACCATTTTCGTTGGCACCGGCATCGGCGGCGGCCTTATCCTGGATGGCAAGATCTACGAGGGCACCCGCGGGAGCGCCGGCGAGGTCGGGCACATGGTCACCATGGCCGATGGCCCGTATGCGCCCGGCGGCGGGATCCGCGGCGGCATCGAAGCGATCGCGAGCCGGACCGCAATCGAGCGCGATCTGCGGGCCGGAATTGCAGCCGGCCGGAAGACCATCCTGCCGGAGCTGCTGGCCGAAAAGAACGGCGCGCTGACCTCCAGTGTCCTGTCGGCGGCGGTCGAAGCCGACGATGCGCTGACCGTCGAGGTCCTGCGGCGGGCCGCCCATTATCTCGGCCTGCACGCGGCCAGCCTGATCAACGTCCTGGATCCGCAAGCCCTGATCTATGGCGGCGGCGTGATTGAAGGCCTGGGACACTGGATGATTGACAAGATCGCGACGACGGCGCGCGAACATGCCATCAACCGGACCGGTATCGACAAGGTGCGCATTGTCGAGGCGGCCCTGGGCGAACACGCGGGGGTCGTCGGTGCCGCGCTGATGGCCGCCGACCTATTGCTGGCGGCGGCTCCGCCTGCCGCAAAGACCGCTGCGGCGCCCATCGCCCGTCCGGCTCGCCGGAAGGCGACCCGCGCGCCGAGAAAACCCGGCGCCGGCAAGTCCGGTCCCGAACTCGGTAAGCGCCCCGGACGGCCGCTCGGAAGCGTGGCCGCGAAAGCGGCGGCTCCGAAAGTGGCTCAGTCGACGCCCGCGCCGGTTCGGGCAGCTAAGGCGCCGCAGAAAGCGACACGAGGCGCACTGAAGCAAGCCCCTGGTACTCCAGGGCGAAAGCCGGGCCGGCCCCCAAAGGCACGCTGACGGTTGCGGTCTGACCTGGTCCAAGGGCGCCCACGGTCTGGGTCAGCGGGCCGCCCGCCGCGGACTTGACGACAACCGTTATGCTGGAACGCGGCGCGGCGCTGGTGTTGGTCAGGATCAGGCTCGGCCCACTCGCGGCATCAGCCGGCAAAAACCGCGCATCAAACGGGAGCGCTTCCGCCACAGCGCCCATTGCGTCGATGGCGCCGTAACCGGTCGTGTTGTTCGGGCGCGCATCACCCGGGGTCAGACCGCATTTCTCGGTCACCGGCATTGGCCGGGCGGTCATGCGCAGGATGGCCTCGATCTCGGCGACATTGCCGCGCAGATATGGCGCCGCGGAGAGCAACAAGGCCGCCACGCCGGCAACATGCGGGGCCGCCATGCTGGTCCCGCTGGCGAGCCGGTACGCATTTCGACCGGCGACGGCGGCCGAAGGAATGTCCACCCCCGGCGCGACAACATCCGGCTTGGTGGCCCCGCCAAGCGCTGAGGGTCCGCGGCTGCTGAAACGGGCCACCTCGCCTGTCGCCTGAAAGGCGCCGACGGCCAGACTGCCCGGCAGCGTGGCTGGCGCAAGCGTAACCGTGCCGCAGCCAGACGCCCCCGCATTACCGTTGGAGGCCACGACCAGAATCCCAGCCAATCGGAGCGCGTCCAGGGCGCGCGCAAGCGCCTCCGGGCGCTCGCAGCCCGCTTCGCCAAAGCCCGGGTCACAGGCCCAGGAGTTGCTGGTGATGTCGGCGGCCAAAGCGGGGTCGGGGTCCTCGCCGGCCAGACCCGTTGGCGCAAGCGCAAATTGGAAGCACATCAAGTACAGCGAGGCGGCCCCAATGCCCTGAGCACCCGACATGTTCCGGCACCCGATCCAGGTCGCGCCTGGAGCCACGCCGATCTGATTGCCTCGCCCGTCATCGCCGACCAGGGTCCCGGCGGTGTGGGTGCCATGCCCGCTCAGGTCTTCCGGCGCGTCGGTGTAGCCAACCGGGTCAAACCAGTTGCCGGCATGCCGCGCCCAGCCCGCGATCCAACCTCGATAGTGAGGCGCCAACGCGGCATGATCCCAGCGCACACCGGTGTCAAGATCGGCGACGACGACGCCCTGCCCGGTGATCCCGCGTGCCCACAAATCGGGGGCTCCCGTGCGGGCAACCCCCCAGGCCACCCCGATACCGGCCGGGAGCGCGCCCGCGCGCAGGCCGCCGACAAAAGCCGGGCCGTAGGGCGCCTGCCATTGCAGGTCCGCCGAATACCAGACACGCTCAACTCGCGGCGGCGGCGCGGGGACGTCGAGTTGGGCGTCGGCATCGACCAGGACAAGGTCGCTGCGCCCGGCCAGCCAGTCCAGATCCTGGGCCGTGGCCCGGCGGACCCGCAGCGCGTTGTCAATCCAGACGTCCTGATAGATCAGTCCGCGCTCACGCAGACCCAGGCGCAACGCGTTTTGAGCCGTGTCTGCGAACGTCCGCAGACGCTCCACCACAAAGCGCGTCTTGGCTTCCTTGGAGGTCAGGCTGAGCGCCGCGCTCAGGTCGGGCCATCCCGCCGCGATGACATACAAGTCGGCCTGTTTGCCGCCGGCAACCGCGGCGCGGGCCCGGGCGGTCACGACGCCGGCATCGGCCCGGGCGACACGGGCCGGAGCGCTGCCGCCGGCGAAAAGCGAGAGCGTCAGCGCCGCGCACAACGTCCACAGGGTTGTGTTCCTGAAACACCATCTCATCGCCGCGGGCATACGGCGATCATACCCGCGCGACAGGCGCAGTCGCGCGGGTGAAGTTGGGGCAATAACCCCCGCCTGGCGATGCCTGGGCGGGGGTTATCGCGGCCCAAATGGGTAGAATCAAAGCACCCATGCTCAAGCATCAACGCACTACCGGCTGGATCGAAGTGGTCTGCGGCTGCATGTTCAGCGGCAAGTCCGAGGAACTGATCCGGCGCGTGCGCCGGGCCGAGATCGCCCGACAGCGCACCCAGGTTTTCAAACCGGCGATCGACACCCGGTATGGCTACGACACGGTGAATTCGCACAGCGGCTCCCACGTCGGCGCCACGGCGGTTCGCGTCGCCGCCGACATCGAGGCGCAGCTCGATCCGGCCACGGAAGTGGTCGCCATCGACGAGGCGCAGTTTCTCGACGCCGAGCTTGTCACGTTGTGCGAGCGGCTGGCGAACGCCGGAAAGCGGGTGATCCTGGCCGGGCTGGACCAGGACTTTCGGGGCGAACCGTTTGGCCCGATGCCGACCCTGATGGCCCGGGCCGAGGAAGTCACCAAGCTCTCGGCCATTTGCATGGAGTGCGGCGCGCCCGCCACCCGCACCCAGCGCCTGATCAATGGCAAACCCGCGCTTGCGAGCGACCCGATCGTGCTTGTCGGCGCGAGCGAAGCCTATCAGGCCCGCTGCCGGGCCTGTCACATCGTCGATCGCTGATCACTCCTACCAGAACCTGTATTCCGAGCTGACAAGCCCCGCCCCGACGCACGTCGGGGCGGGGCTTGTCATCTCGGAAGTTGGTTTTGCAGACGAGGTTTTCGGCGCAAGCCGCTCAGCCAACCCCGCACGGCCGGTACCCGCGCCAGCAGCAGCAGCCCAATGATGGCGGCATACGCGAGGGGGGTGCGGATGTCGGCCTTGACCAGCCAAACGTAATGCAGGGCCGCCAGGGGCAAGGCCAGATAGACCAGTTTGTGCAGGGGTTTCCAGCGCCGACCAAGGCGGCGCTGCCAGCCTTTGGTCGACGTTATCGCCAGCGGAATCAGGAGCGCGAATGACGCCATCCCGGCCAGCACAAACACCTTCTGCGAGATCGCATTGACGATGAGCGCGACGTCCAGACCGAGATCCAGGGCCGCAAAGATCAGCAGGTGCAGACTGATATACAAAAAACCAAACAGGCCCAGGTCGCGCCGGATTTTCAGCCCGAAACGGAAGCCGAGTATGGCGTTGAGTGGTGTGCTCGCCAGGGAGGCGACGAGCAACACCAGACCCACTTTCCCCGTCCGATAGGTCAGCTCCTGAATCGGGTTCGCGGTCAGCCAGTCGTAACTCAGGTCACGCAGCATGAACCCCAACGGGGCGAGGGCGAACACCGCGGTGACCAGATGCGGATGCGCCTCGATCCAGGCCCATATTCGAGTTGGCAGGGAGGGCGCTTTGGCCGGCGCGGTCGCAGACATGGCCTAGTAGTTGCGCTTCAGATCCATGCCCTTGTAGAGGTCCTGAACCTGGGCCTCGTAGCCGTTGAACATCAGACTCTTGCGGCGGGAGAGCTCGCCGATCCGGCGCTCAGTGTCCTGCAGCCAGCGCGGGTGCGAGACCGTTGGATTGACGTTCGAGTAGAAACCATACTCGTTGCTGGCTGCCGACATCCAAAGCGAGGTCGGTTGCTCCTCGACCAGTTCGATTTTGACGATCGACTTGATGCTCTTGAATCCGTACTTCCACGGCACGGCCAGCCGCAGGGGCGCGCCGTTGGCGGCCGGCAGCGCCTTGCCATACAGACCCGTGACCATCAACGTAAGGTCGTTCATGGCCTCGTCCAGGCGCAGACCTTCGACATAGGGCCAGCGATAGAACGGGTCGCGTTGACCCGGGAACTGGGCCGGATCCTGAAGCGATTCGAAGCGCACGTACTTTGCCTTTGCGTTCGGCTCGACTTCCTTGAGCAACTTGCTCAGGGGGAAACCCACCCACGGAATGACCATCGACCAGGCCTCAACACAACGCAGCCGATAAATGCGCTCCTCCTGGTCGAACTTGCGGCGCAGATCGTCGATGTCATACGTTTTGGGATTGTTCACCAATCCGCCGACTGTCACCTGCCAGGGCCACCCTTTGAAATTCTTCGAGAGCGAGGCCACCGCCTCTTTGCTGGTGCTGAACTCGTAGAAGTTGTTGTAGGTGGTGACGCTGGAGTAAGGAGTCAGCTTGTCGCCCAGTTCATCGGTTTGTTTCGCGGCGCCCGGCTCGCGCGTGTCGGGGGTCGGCGCGGGGGTCAACATTGGACCGATGGGCGCGCTCGTGGTGGGCGGCGGCGCATTCACGCCGCAAGCCGCCAGCGCCGCCGCGCTGAGGGCGGCCCCGCCCAGGCGCAGCGCTTTGCGGCGCGACAGATAGACCCCCTCGGTGGTGATCTCGGACGACGGGATGGCGGGAAATCTGGTTTTCATGGTCGTGGGCGGATACTATCCGCAAGACATTACGGTGGGCTTAACACGTCATTGGCTGTCCATTGCCCCCTACAAGCGGCCGACATGACAGGTCCCCCACCCGCCCGGCACCGAGACACAGTTGGGCGATGCTTTTCGCCACCACCTCAGGGCGTTTCCCAGCGCGAACAGGGGCCCTCGAGGTCGCCAAACGATCGGTCGAAATCCGGTTACAATGTCGCCGTCTTTGAGACTCCGAGATGAGGCTCCACATGGCCGTGCGCCTGGGTTTTGTTGCGTCGTCAACACAGCCAGGGCAAAACCGCTTCCCCAAGTGCCCGATCACATCGCGGGCGCTCTACGCGCGTTCGTCCCTCGGACGGACGATTGAAGAGCGCCCGCGAGCCATTTTTCAACCATTAGCAACGCTTCAGGAGAAATAGAAAATGCAAGATCTCAACGCGCTCGAACAGACCATGATCTGGCTGGTCCTTCTCACCTCATTTGCCGGCCTCGGTTACGCGGTTTTCCTGCGGAACCAGGTCATGCGAGAAGACACCGGCACGCCTGAAATGCTCAAGGT